>PDRH01000107.1 GCA_002748015.1 Bacteroidota bacterium
AGCCAGGGATAGTACGAAAGTCCGACGGCGAGAGCTACCCGTGAGGAGGGTATCAGCGGGTTGAGTACGGAGAGCCGTCCGGCTACCCCTACACCCCATACCTCATTTACCTCGTAGGAGAGCTGTAGCTTTATCTTGTCCTCCATCGCCACCTCCACGTGTAGGCGTCCCAGCTCGTCAATGTGGTAGATCGCTCGTTTGAAGTACCGCGAGCTGTAGAGGCGTGAGATCGCCGCGTCTATCTCTGCGCCGCACACCCGCCCAGGGACGGGGAGATCCAGCCGCTGGAGGGCGAAGTGCCGCATGGTCTTACCTACACCTTCGACCACCACCTCGCTCACGTTGAAGCAGACGCTCGTGTCCACTGGGCGCACCTTTGGGCATGGCCCTAGCGAGTCCAGGTGTTGCGCCAGCGCCCGGATCTGCGGGCGTAGCTTTTCGGCCTCTCTATAGCCGTACTCCTCCACCTGGATGCCCCGGTTGAAGCCCATAGAGGTAACGCCGTGCAGTTCGGGCATGAATATGAGGTCGAACTTGTTAAGGTCTCCCCGTATCTTGCGGATCCCGGCGTACATGGAGGCCTGTTTTATTACGTCCTTCGCCGAGAAGCTCTTGATGGAATCCGCCTCGTAGATAGGCGCCCCCGAGTAGCTCCCGATGGTGATCTCTGCACCCATAGCCTGGGCGGCGTCCACGGGGAAGTTGTCCCCTACCCCCCCGTCGACCATCACGGCCGTATCGCCCCATTCCACTGGGCTGAACATGGCGGGTATCGCCATCGAGGAGCGTACGGCCTTTGTGAGGCAACCCTCAGAGAAGGTGGCCACGCGGCCCCGGAAGATGTCCACCGCGCAGCAGCGGAAGGGGGTGGGGTAGTCGTTGAAGGAGTAGGTGCCTGCTACCGGCCAGAACAGCCGTCCTAGCTTTTGCCACATCCGTTGGCTCTCCACCATGCCCGTAGGTAGCCTGAAGCCCCCGTTGTGCCATGAGAGCTGCAGGAGTGAGCGCCCGACTGTGGGTTTCTGCTCCAGCGAAACGGTGCGCATATCCGTGTCGTCGGATATCAGGGCATTCCAGTCCAGCGTGCGGTTCAGCTCGCTCATCTGGTCTGGGCTATACCCCATGGCGTATAGTGCACCCAGTATCGACCCCATGCTCGTACCCGTTACGTAGTCCGGCCGTAGCCCCTCCTCTTCCATCACCTTCAGCAGGCCAATGTGCACAAAGCCACGTGCCCCTCCGCCCGAGAGCACTAGCCCCACCTTGGGGCGTTTCGCCCTTGCCACGCTATCGCTAGCAATCGTGTCGCTCTTTCTTGCGGTGAGGCTGTCCCGCATGGTGCTTAGGCTATCCCCCGCCAGGGCAATATGTCCAGCGAGCGTGAATGCCAGCATTACCCATATGGTCAGTAGCCAGCGGCGGGCGTACGGACTCCAGCGCATCATAGTCCGTTATAGTGCCTAATCGACTCCATGAAGAAGGCCTGCCCATCTCGGCGCATGCTGTCGCTAACCTCCCCCTCCGTGCTGACCTCCCGCTCCTGGTCGTGGTCGTAGAAGTAGGCGCTGCTGTCCTTTACCCATCCGTAGCCGTTGTTGTAGATGACCATCGCTCCGCCATGTTTCGCCCGGAGAATATCCCTGGAAAAGGGGAACTCCCCGTGCGATTGCCCCAGCTGGCCGAGTAGCGTGGCCGCCAGGTCCATCTGCGCGCTTACGCGGTGAACCTCGTGCGGGATGCTATCCCTGAGTGCTCCCCCAAGCCAAATCATCGGGATGTGGTAGCGCTCGCTCTCCCCGTTGCTCGTGTTCCCCGGGAGGCGATGCCCGTGGTCTGCCAGCATGATTACCAGCGTTGAATCCCACGCCGGGGACCTGCGGAGCGTATCCAGGAAGTCGCCGAAGCAGCTGTCAGCATAGCGCGCTGTGGCCACCATCTTATCCTCCTCGCTCCCCCCGTTGGCACGCCCCGGCAGCTCGAAGGGCTCATGGTTCGTCAGCGTGAAGAGCATCTTGAAGAAGGGGCGACGTGCCGTATCTATATCCGTCAGAAGGCGCCTATAGAGGTACTCATCGTGTACCCCCCATTTCGAGTTGCCCAGCTCGGAGGGGAATTCATCGCCCTCTACCACGCGCTGGAAGCCCGCAATGTAGGCGCAGGTCTTGATGTTGGCGAAGTCCGCATCGCCCCCATAGTAGAAGCTGCTTTGGTAGCCCATGGAGTCCAGCCGTCTCGGGAAGAAGGCCAGCTGCTGCAGCTTTCGGGTGTACTTGATGATGCTCTTCTTGGTCTGCGCCGGGTAGCCAGCTAGCACGCTGACTATCCCCTTGTCGCTCCGGGTCGATGCGCTGTACATCCGGCTGAATGCCACCCCCTCTCGTCCGTAGAGGCTATCAAAGCGGGGCATGCTACGACCCGAACCCAGCACGGACGAGAACTTCGCCGACTGGCTTTCCATCAGCACCAGTACGATGTTAGGACGGGCTATCCGTAGGAGTTGAAGCTTGGCGGTGGGCTTGTTCGTCCACACCGAATCATGGGCTAGGCTATCGCCCTGCACCTCCAGGCTATCCTCCAATGGTCGGGTTAATGGCTTTTCTGCCATCATCCGGTCGAAGCGCCGACGGCTTTCCTCCTGGGGTAGAAACTCGTGGTAGCGCAGGTACTGCTCCTCGCTGGCCAGAAGGTCGTGGAGCAGGTTCCAGGCCGGGTTTACCGCCGCCTGGTTGGCATAGAGGTTGTCGCTGAAGGCCACCGTGGCCACGTTCATCGGGGCAACGGATAGGCTACCCCGTATGGGAAGAATCATGAAGGCGGCGAGGAGTAGTAGCAGTAGCCCCTCCCGTAGTCGTAGCCTGGGGAGCTGCGTATCCCTCGGCCAGACGAAGTATCGAGCCACCTGCACCAGGAGGTAGCTCAGCAGGGCCATAACCCCCACCAGGGAGGCCACGACCCAGACCGGCGTGCTGGCCAGAGCCTCGCTCGGGCTTACCAGGTAGATGAAGGGGGTGATGTCGATGCGGCTCTGCCAGTTGCGGAATAGCTCCCAGTCGACCACCGTAATGCCTACGTACACCACGAGGAGCAGCGTATGCACCGGGAGGAAAACCCGTCGCTGCGCCTGCGGACGTAGGAAGCTTACCGCCAGGAGCAGGAGCGTCAGCAGCACGAGGACGTAGCCCGCTACTGAGGCATCCATCCGTAGCCCGTGCAGCAGCGCGCCCAGCACCTTGTCGAACGGTAGCGATTGCCCGCTGAATTGCTGGTATAGCAAAAAGGACAAACGCCCCGCCTCCTGCAGTAGCAACCACAGGAGGGCGAGGCGAATGAGAATGTTTATCCGTGAGCGTGTGCGATGCTGCCGCGATCTGCGCCTGTAGCCCATATCACCTACATGCCGCTATGGGGATACTAGTATGATTGGGTGCTACTCCTCAAACTCGTCGTCATCACCGAAGGCATCCTCATCCCCTTCGTCGAAGCCAAAGTCATCGTCTGCCGATGCGCCCGCCGACGAGCTACCCCCGCTGAAGCTGTCGCCACCGCCCATGCCGCTCTTCTCCTCTAGCCACGCCGAGGTGTTGTAGGGGCCCCCCTCCTGGTATACCCAGAGGCGGCTCTCTCCGCCACCCTGCGAGTTGATCATTGCCACGGCCTCCTGCATCGTGCCGAAGTCTGCTATCGACACCAGCTTAAAACCATTAGGAGCGGTGAAAATCTTCGCCTGAGGGTGGCTGGACTGCTGCACTGCCAGGAAGTTGTCGGCGTTCTCGGGAATGGTGAAGCTACCCTTGATCACATGGAACCTCAGACCATCGCTCGAGGCGACCACCTCCTCGGCTGGGCTCTCCTCCATGGGGGCCTCGTCTAGCTGGCTCGGCTCTTCGGCCTCCGCGGCGGCTACGCTATCGGCCATCGCACGCGCTATGCTATCCTGCTCATGCTTGGCCCGGGCTATGGAGTCCGCCTTAGCCTGCTTCTTTGCCGCCTCGTCGTTCCCGCAGCTAGAAAAGCCAAAACCTAATACCACCGTTAATGCCACCAGAAGGTAGCGAAATGCCATGTTCATCACGCTTCTTTGTTATGTTATGCCAATACCCTGAATGGTCTAAGCTCCCCCACCCAGACTACAAATATAGTAGTTATCCCTCGCTTTCCCAACTAAAGGACGTAAAAAATGTAAAATCCGGCCAGCAAGCACCTTCCTAATACGGGGCTTGCTGGCCGGAGTATGTCGCCGCCTATGCGGCGCTATGAACCCAGTCGGGGAGGTCTACGCTAGAGCCACTCGAAGTAGCGGAAGCTGATGTTGTAGGAGTTCTTGTCATCGCCACCCTTCTGGCGGAACATGATGATGAAGTAGCGGTCGCCCTTCTTGGTCAGGTAGCACTTGCCCGCTGCGAGCGGCACGGTGTGCTTACCGTCCTTGAATTTCTCGGCCACCGTCTCGAGGTCCATCTTCTGGATGCTCTCCACCGTCTGCTCGCCCAGGTCTACGTACAGGATGTGCGAGCCGAAGTTCGTCAGCATCTCGCCGCTCTCCCTGTCCATGATGCTAACCGTGGCGCTGGTGATATCCGGGCCCATGCCCTTCTCCCAGTCCCAACCCTCGGGGGCGCTGTTGGCCATGTCGAAGCGAGTCTTCGAAGCCACGCACTGTTCCGCACCGTGGTTGGTGAATAGCCAGCCACCCTTGGCCGAGGCCAGGCTCTCTATTATGCCCTCACCAGTTACCTTGAAGCTCTTCGGGGGGGCATCGGCCGGCGGAGGGGGCATCTTGTAGCCCAGGGACTCCAGCTGGCCATGGCCGGTCTTATCTACCGCCTTGATCAGCACCCGTGCGCCCTCCATCTTCCACTCCACCGTTGAGTCGGGAGCCTGGATGGTCGTGGACCACTCTGCGCCCTCACCCTTCCACTCGGGGGAGAAGAAGAGCGTATCCACCCCGAACACCAGGCAGGCCATGCTGGCGCTGTCGTCCAGCTCGCTCGCTGCATCCGTCTTCACCATCGCCTTCAGCGGGAAGACCAGCGTGTCGGTCGCCACACCATCAGCATTGCTGAAGCTAACCGCAGGCGCGGTGGCCGATAGCGCTACGGCCGCGCCAGCGGCACCAGCGGCTACCGCCGCACCCTCGCTTGCGCCAGCCTGATCGCCCTTCTCCCCGCCGCCCACCGTGCAGGTGAAGATGCCGAAGGCCAGGATGGCCACCCCGACTATTACCAGTATTAGACTATTCCTATTCATACTCGTCCTTTAATTTACTCTACGGGCCACAGGCCCAAATACAAACTCTACGCACCATGCTTATACGTAGAGGCTACCAGAAACGTTGCAAGGTAGGAAAAACTCGCGACTTAAGGCGCAAATAAAAAAAAGAGACCCCCGAATGGAGGTCTCTTCCCTTGAAAAGCATCTACAGCCTACTGCAGAGCGTAGCAGTTGAAGTTGATGAAGTGGTAGGCATGCTTCATATCACCAGTTTTCGGAGTCTCCCCCTTCGCACCAGTGAAGATGATGTAGAGCTTACCATCCTTGTCCGACAGTAGGTAGCCCTTGTTCTCTGCGAGCTTAACAGACTTTGCATTGGCATCTTTGTACTTGAGCATGAGGGGAGAAGGGTTGATCATGGCCAGATCAGCCTCTTGCTCCGATAGCTCCATGATGCTGGCGCCATTGCCCTTACCCTTGTATAGCTTGCCCTTGGAACTCTTGAAGTTCACCTCATCGGTGGTAATCATCTTACCCAGCTCTGCGGTCATGTCGCCGGAGCCATCATCAGAGTTGGCGAAATCCCAGCCGCCGCCGGTCATCGAGGCTTCCTTACCGCCATCAGCAGCCAGCTTCCATGCGCCAAACTTATCTGCAGGGGACTGCAGCTGACCCTCACCGACCTTGTAGAAACGCAGGTACTGCAGCTTCTCGGTCTTCTTCAGCTCCCGCGAATCCATAACCTCTACGGTCAGCACGGCGCCTTTTTTCTCCCAACCCTCGGGGGCGTTCGTCAGCGTGAAGGTGTAGGAATGCTCGTCCTTATTCTTCACCCAGGTGTCCTTGATCTCCTTCTTCCAGTCGCTCTTGTTGGCACCCTCGTAGTCGAGGTTTACCTTGATATCGTCCTTATCGAGCTTGGCATCCTCCTGTACGATAACCTGTACCGTTACCGGGAACTCCAGGCTCATGAGCGGTTGCTTAGCCTTGTCCATGAAGGCAACCGTCGGTGCGGTGTCCACGCCATCGTCCTTGGTGCAGCTGCCAAAACCCACTAGGGTTGCAAGGCCGGCTACCGCCATCAGCAGCAAATGTTTCTTCTTCATACTATTGTTCTCCTCTGTTTGTGCGCCATGCTATCATCGGCGCGGTTAAACTACAATCTTTTACGTTTCTTCAACTCGAATGTTTCGGCTTCCTACTTTCTTTGGCTAGCTGGGGTTCTCCATGAGATCCACCCGGCGCTGGTGCCGCCCCCCCTCGAAGCTGGCCCCCAGGAAGGCATCCACGATGTTCTCGGCCTCGGCCTCCGTCACGAAGCGTGCCGGTAGGCTCAGCACGTTGGCGTCGTTGTGCTGCCGGCCCAGGGTGGCCAGCTCGCTCGTCCACGAAAGCGCAGCCCGTACGCCCTTGTGGCGGTTTAGCGCCATGGAGATGCCATTGCCGCTGCCGCATATCCCTATGCCCAGCTGCACATCCCCCTGCTGTATGCCCCGGGCCAGCGCCCCCGCATACACCGGGTAGTCGCAGCTCTCGGTGCTATCCGTGCCGTAGTCCAACACGCCGTAGCCCCTCCCCTCCAGGAACACCTTCAGGTGTACCTTCAGCTCGTAGCCCGCATGGTCCGATGCCAGCCCTATAGTCTCTTTCACCATCAAGAATAGTTCTACTTCTAAGCCCCTATTCTACAAGCCCTTCTGGCCTTGCAATTCGGCTTTCTACTAGGCAAAGATAAAAAACAAATTTAAATCTACCACTAATCTAGACGAATTTTCCCGTTTTTTCTTGGACAATCGCCCCACTCCCGAGGGATTGGCATGCTCCCCCATGCCTCCATTTGCGGCATGCCGCACCTCCTTTGTCGCTTCTCCTAGGACATGCCTTGCGCCGCTATGCCTACGCTCTATGCCCCCTATCCTGGAGGCGATACACCATCCCATGCCGAGCGGCTAGCCCGTAGCGGCCGTCGGCTTTTTTCACTTCGTTCAGCAGCGCTAGCGCTCATCCTCCCCGCCAGAGCCGCCCCGCAGCCTGCCGCCACCCCACCACGTACCGAGCTCTCCTAGCCTGCCATGCGTCCCTGCCGCCATCTATCTATGCCCACGGCTACTACCCCCTTCTTCGGTATGCCATCCCACCCCAAAGCTCAGAAAAGAGCAGGGCTGGCACGCTCCTGCGTACCAGCCCTACCATACACGTATACCCAAACGGTACTGCCCTCTAGCCTACTTCTTCTTGATGAAGATTACGTCGAAGCTGGTGCCAAGTAGCATCTCCATTCTATCCACCATGGCCAGAGCTTTCTGCTTCTCTTCCTCCTTCAGCTCTTCCTTGCCCTCTATCATCTTCTTGGCCATTTTCTTTACATTTGCAGTGTTCATGTTCTGCACGAGGCGCTCGCCATCGATCTTCAGCTTGAACTCCTTCGGCATGCCGCTATCGTGGCCGGCTGTTGCATCTGCGCCCTTAACCTCAGCCGTAATGATAATCATCTCGCCGTCCTGCTTCCAGATGAACTTATGGTTGGCTGCCTTCTTCGCCATAGCACCCTCCAGCACCACGCTATTATCAGCCTTCAGCTCGAAGCCCATCATGCCCACGTAGCCCTTCATCATATCCGGGATTACCTCCTCGCTCTTCCCCTGTGGCTTGTACTTTTCCGCCTTCCACTTGCCTACGACCTCAAACTTCTTGTCATCATCCTTGTCGTCGTCGTCCTCGCAGGACACGAATGCACCGCCTACCAGCACCATCAGCGCCATGGCCAGCATGGCGTACAAATTCCTCTTCTTCATCGCTATTCTCCTTTTCAAGTTACATCTCGGCAACCGCTACGGGCCACCCTTAACGCCGCAAAGCTAGTAAAATCCCCCTACTATGCAACTTGAAAGCCTACCAATTGGCATATCCCCTCGCATTTGCCACCATCGTACCCAACCCTGCTGCTTCTACCGGGGGGAAGAGGTGCTAGCCGCGTTCCCCCTTAGCCGTACCCCGAGCGACCCCATAGACGGAGAAAGGGCGGGATGCCACGCACCCCGCCCCGCTATCAGGAACATGCCTGGGCTCATCCCCCAGGATGCAAACTACTTCTTCACGTAGTAGATAGACAGCTCTTCGCCCATCATCCCCTTGAGGGACTCCATCTTTGCAATGGCCGCCTCGTACATCTTCTTCTGTGCCTCGTGGCCTTTGGGCATCTGGCCCATCACCGACTTGCTCCGGGCGATCATCTCGTCGAGCTTGGCTACGTACACCAGCTTGTCGCCATCCTTCTTCAGCTCGGGCTTCAGCATGATGATGGCCATAAGCACGTCGTTGGAGGCATGCTCGGCCTGGCCAGCCTGCGCGCCGCTATGCTCAGCGCCACCTTCGCTCTTGGGCATCTCCATGGAGATAACCACCTTCTCGCCCTCTTCCTTCCACATCGGCTTGTGGCTCGCCGGCATCTTCACCCCGAACTCCACCGACATGTCCTCCTTCAGGACGAGCTTCATCAGGCCACCCAGCCCCATGCCATCAACATGGCCCGCCGGCATATCGGCGAACTTACCCTCCTTGTGCATGGCGTTGCTGGCCTTGGGCGCCTTGAACGACTCTGCCTCCCAAGTCCCCACGAACTCGGATTGGTTCTTAACATCATCGTCGTCGTCATCCTCGCAGGATACGAATGCACCGGATACCAGCACCATGGCGGCCATCGCCAGTAGAGCCCAAAGATTCCTCTTCTTCATTTTCTGTTTTCTTTGCTTGTTACATCGAGGCGGACTGCCTCTACACTGTTTGAACACCGCAAATATACTAGAACTTGCCGTACATGCAAGTCTAAATAACGATTGGCGATACTTTCCCCACGTAGCCCCATCCCCCTTCCGGCTCCTTCGTCCTCTGGCTTCTCCTTGGCCTTTGGCGCTCCCCCGCATGGGCAGCCGCTCCGAATTTCCCCTAGCGCAAATTCGGAGCGGCTGCCCATGCGCACCGTAGCTGTCGTTGGGGTATAAGCTATTTGCTTTTAGCGTTTTATCATCATTCTACGGGAGGCAACCGGGGGGCTATCATGGCGTGCTAGGCGAAAAAACCTACCTTTGCGGAGTTCGAGCATAAACTATTCACGCAGAGACGAGCCATATGGGTACAACAGGCGGCAAGCGGGGGCGACCTCCGGGGGCGGGGAAGGCGAAACCGGCGAAGACCACGCCGATGATGGAGCAGTACGAGCGGGTCAAGGGGCAGTATGCCGATGCGCTGGTGCTCTTCCGCATGGGGGATTTCTACGAGGCCTTCAATGAGGATGCGGTGCTCATGGCCGGCATCCTGGGCATTACGCTCACCAAGCGGGCCAATGGCTATGCCTCGGATATGGACCTGGCGGGCTTCCCCTACCATGCGCTGGATACCTACCTGCCGAAGCTCGTGCGGGCGGGGCAGCGGGTGGCCATCTGCGATCAGCTGGAGGACCCCAAGCTGGCCAAGAAAATCGTTAAGCGCGGGGTGACGGAGGTGGTTACCCCAGGGGTGGCGCTGGATGAGGGCATGCTCGAGCAGCGGGAGAACAACTTCTTGGCCTCCGTCCTGTTCCGGGATGGGCTGGCGGGCGTGGCCTTCATAGATGTGTCGACCGGAGAGTTCTACGTGGCGCAGGGCGAAATGGCCTTCGTGGACAAGCTGCTCAACAACTTCCGCCCCAAGGAGATACTCGTGCCTCGTAGCCAGCAGGAGGATGCCAAGGGCCGACTGGGGGGGCATTTCTACTTCTCGCGCATTGACGACTGGGCCTATGCGCTCAACGATGCGGGCTATCGACTCCAGCAGCACTTCGGGACGAAGGGGCTCAAGGGCTTCGGTATAGAAACGATGTATGCGGGCGTGTGCGCGGCGGGGGCGGCGCTGGCCTACCTGGATGTAACCAAGCACGCCAAGCTGAACCACGTTACGGGTATCTCCCGCCTGGAGGAGGATCAGTATGTCTGGCTGGACCGCTTCACCCTGCGCAACCTGGAGATCTTCCAGAGCGTGGGCGAGGGGGGGAGGACGCTCGTCGAGACGGTCGATAGGACGGTAACGCCCATGGGGAGCCGCCTGCTACGTCGCTGGCTGAGCCTCCCCCGCAAGGATTTGCCGGTTATCCATTCGCGCCAGTCGGTGGTGCAGCACCTGCTGGAGCATGAGGAGCTGCGGGCTGAGTGGGGGGAGCTACTTTCGCAGATTGGCGACCTAGAGCGGCTCAGCTCGAGGGCATCCATGGGGCGTATCGCCCCGCGGGAGGTGGCACGCCTGGGGGCATCGCTGGCGCTGCTCGTACCGCTTAAGCGCGATTGCGAGAGTTCAACGGAGCACAGCCTGCAGCATCTGGGCGAGCAGATCAATCCCTGCGTATCGCTGGCCCAGCGTATAGCCCGAGAGCTGGCGGCGGAGCCTACCCAGCTGGGCAAGGGC
>PDRH01000108.1 GCA_002748015.1 Bacteroidota bacterium
ATATCCTCCCCACGTACCACGTCTATTTCCCGCGTGCAGCTCTCTCTTAGGACTTGTACAAGGTTGTAGACGAAGGAATCGTGGTTGTCAACTACCAGAATGCGCTGTTCCATGTGGCAAATGTAGCCCTATTCCCCACCACCTGCAAGCTCTAGTACAGGCAAACAATCGTAAATCCTAACCGTTTTAGATGCATGAAGGTGGTAGAACTAAGAGACCTAATGAATGCCAGGGCGGCTGCAGGTCGGCCCTTCTTCTTTGCCGTGGATTTCCTCGCTCACAAAGCCCTCTTTCAGGAGGGGGCGGAGGGGATCATTGAATTCTCCTTCCCCAATGGGCAGTCTGGACGTACTAGCCTTGTCCCATCGATCCTTCCGTCGATAACCCCCCATCCAATTCCCTTGGAACTCTACGCCCGTGGTTTCAAGCGGGTTCAGAAGGCGCTTCACTACGGGGACTCCTTCCTGCTGAATTATACAGTCAGGACCCCCGTTGACCTTTCCTGCTCATTGGAAGAGCTCTATCCTCAGATTCCCGCCCCCTATCGCCTACACGTCCCTGGGCGCTTCCTTTGCTTTTCACCAGAACCCTTTGTGCGTATCTCCAGGGAGGGGCGTATCTCCTCCTTTCCCATGAAGGGCACCATTTCCCTTGCTACGCCCAATGCGGCTAGCGCCCTTCTTCACGACCCTAAGGAGCTGGCCGAGCACTACACTATCGTTGACCTCATACGTAACGATCTGAGCCGGGTGGCCACTACAGTTAGGGTGGAGCGCTTTCGCTACCTCGAGGAGATCAATACCCGCAGGGGCAAGATTCTCCAGACCTCCAGCGAAATTGCAGGCCATCTCCAGCCTGATTGGCCTAGCCATATAGGGGATACTATCCTTGCACTCCTTCCCGCTGGCAGTATTACTGGCGCCCCCAAGGAGGCCACTGTGCGTACAATTCTTGAGGCGGAGACTGCCCCCAGAGGTTTCTACACCGGGGTTGCTGGCTACTTCGATGGGAGCTACCTCGAGAGCACCGTACTTATTCGCTATATAGAGCAGCAGGGCGACGCATTCTATTTCCACTCCGGAGGAGGCATAACAACCCAGTCTACCTGCGAGGGCGAGTACCAAGAGATGCTAGATAAGATATACCTCCCAACTCATCTTTAGCCCGATGGCCCCGACCTTTATCGAGACGTTTCGTATAGAGAACGGCGATTGCCCCCTCCTCACGCGCCATATCGAGCGTATCAGGCGAACCTTGGCAGCCCATGCGCTGGAGGATAGCGTATCGCCGTTTCTCGCCTCTCAGGTTTTCCCAGCTTTTGCATCGTGCATAAAGGGGCGCATGGTCTACTCGGAGGAAGTCCATTCGCTAGAATATACGGTCTATGCCCCCAGGGAAATCCGAAGCTTGAGGCTTATGGAAGCGCCCCATATTACCTATCCCCACAAATCGACTGACAGAAGCCCCCTCTCGGCCTTACTTCAGCGGCGGGATGGGGCGGACGATATCCTCATTACCCGAAATGGATACATCACCGACACCTCTTTCTCAAACGTCGTGCTGACTCGTGGGGACGAGCTCCATACGCCTTCCACCTACCTTCTGGCAGGTACTCGAAGAGCGCAGCTCTTGGCAGAGGGGAAAATCCTAGAGCGACAAATCCACATCACCGATCTTGCTGACTACTCGCATATCCTTCTGGTAAACGCCATGTTGGATTTGGGGGATATGCCCCCCATCCCCATTCAGAGCCTTATCTTCTGAAGGGATAATCCTCCTACACGTGCATGCGTGGCATGGGGGCGATATTCTGCGAGCTAAATAGCCCTGCCTGGTGCTTGAAGTAGCCCGCGATGGCTATCATGGCGGCGTTGTCTGTGGTGAAGCGTCGTTCCGGGAGGAAGAGGTCTAGTCCTAGCTCCTCTGCTAGCTCTTCCATTGCCCCGCGTAGCCCAGAGTTCGCCGCCACCCCGCCACCGATTGCAACGGTCTTCACGCCGGTCTGCTTGATGGCCTTTCGCAGCTTTCGCAGAAGGATGTCTATGATGGTGAACTGCAGCGATGCGCAGAGGTCGGCTACGTTCTCCTCTATGAAATCCGGGTTCTTCTCTAGGTGGTCTCGCACCAGGTACAGAAAGCTGGTTTTCAGTCCAGAGAAGCTAAAGTCCAGCCCCTGCTGTAGGGGGCGAGCTAGCTTAAAGGCAGAGGGATTACCCTCCTGGGCCATGTGGTCAATCACTGGACCACCAGGGTAGGGTAGCCCTATCTGCTTGGCACACTTATCGAAGGCCTCCCCCGCCGCATCGTCTATGGTGTTCCCTAGTATCTCCATGTCTAGAGGTCCGCGTACCAGAATAATCTGCGTGTGCCCACCCGACACGAGGAGGCTCAGGAACGGAAAGGTGGGGATCCGTGTCGCTTCATCCGTCGTAAGGAAGGGAGAGAGGATGTGCCCCTGTAGGTGGTTGACCTCTATGAGCCTGGCCCCCGTAGCCAGTGAAAGACCCTTCGCGAAGGAGGTGCCCACTAGCAGCGCCCCTAGTAGACCAGGACCGCGGGTGAAGGCGATGGCATCTAGATCCTCAGGCTCAACCTCAGCCTGTTTGAGGGCTTCGGATACTACCGGGACAATATTTGAGAGGTGCGCCCTCGAGGCCAGCTCTGGGACTACTCCCCCGAAGGACTCATGAACCTTTTGCGTGGCAATCAGGTTGGACAGCAGGCGCGTACCCCTGAGCACTGCGGCCGATGTGTCGTCGCAGGAGGACTCTATCCCGAGTATTATCGCGTCTTGCTTCATGGTAGTTGTTCCCCCCTTTAGTGGTGCCGCTACGGCCACACCTATTCTTTGGGCTTAAGCCCGAGCTCTTCAGCCTTGCTACGCATGTAGGCCTCAGCTTCCTCAAGGTTGTTGCTGATAATGCCGTCCAGAATAGCCTCCTTAATCGCACTCTTTATGATGCCCACTTCCCGGCAGGGCGACAGGCCGTACACCTCCATAATGTACTCCCCGCTGATAGGGGGTTGGAAGTTCCGAACGGCATCCCGCTCCTCAATATCACGGAGCTTTGCACGCACGCGCCTGAAGTTATTCAGGTAGCGAGCCACCTTCTGCGGGTTCTTCGATGTTATATCCGCCTCGCAGAGCGTCATCAGATGTTCGATATCGTCCGATGCATCGAATAGCAAGCGGCGGACGGCCGAATCGGTAACCTCCTCATCCGTCAAGGCTATCGGCCGCATGTGTAGCGACACCATCTTCTGCACGAAGCGCATCTTCTCATTCTGCGGAAGGCGTAGCTGCCGAAAGATGCGCGGAACCATCTTAGAACCCACGAACTCATGCGAGTGGAAGGTCCAGCCATGGCCCTGAACGTAGCGCTTTGTCTGCGCCTTACCAATGTCGTGTAGCAGCGCCGCCCACCGGAGCCATAGGTCTCCGGACTGTAGCGCCACATTGTCGACGACCTGTAGCGTATGGTAGAAGTTGTCCTTATGCCCACGCCCCTCCACGTTCTCCACCCCGCTTAGCGCAGCTAGCTCGGGGAAGAACTCCTTCAGGAGGCCGGTCTCGAATAGCAGGGCAAGCCCTATCGAGGGTTCAGGCGAGAGCAGTATCTTGTTGAACTCGTCCATCACGCGCTCCATGCTCACGATGGATATGCGCGATGCGCGGTCGCGTATGGCCACCAGCGCCTCCGGCACAATCTTGAAGTAGAGTTGCGATGCGAAGCGGATGGCACGCAGCATCCGCAGCGGGTCATCATCGAAGGTTACGTACGGATCAAGCGGTGTGCGTATCGTCCGCAGCTCTATATCCTCCTCTCCCTTGAAAAGGTCTATTAGCTCACCTGCATTCTCGCCGTTTAGGCGTATCGCCAGGGCGTTGATAGTGAAGTCGCGCCGGCTCAGGTCATCCTCGAGCGTACCGTCTTCTACTATCGGCTTACGCGAATCTGACCGGTAGGACTCCTTCCGTGCCCCGACGAACTCTACCTCCAAATCCCCGTACCGGAAATGCGCCGTACCGAAGCGCTTAAAAATGCTGACCTTGGGGCTACCCAGTCGCTTAGCCGTGAGGCGAGCCAGCTCTATGCCAGAACCGAGCGTTACAACGTCTACATCCTCATTCTCCCGGCACAGAATGGCATCACGAACGTAGCCCCCAACAACGAACGAATCTTGGCCTAGCTCCTCTGCGGCCTGGCCTATAGCCTCGAACACTCTACTAGCCTTCGGGCTGGTTGAAACGGAAAGGTCTATCGGCACCTGTCTCCCCCTGCGTATCGTGTGGCTTAGGCCGAGCGCAACGAGCGCTTGAAGGCCATGGTCTCCAGGAGGGCTACTGCTAGCTCCTCCCCCTTTTTGCTGTGCTTCCCAAAGGTGCGATCCTCCGCCTGCTCAAGCGTGTTGGTCGTCAGCACTCCGAACATTACCGGAGTCGTATACTGTACCGCTACATCCGCAATGGAGTGGGCGGTGGCGGAAGATATGTACTCAAAGTGCGGAGTCCCACCTTTGACTACTGTCCCAAAGCAGATTACCCCCTCGATGGGCTGCGCACCGTACTGCTTTACGGCCTCCTGGTTCTCACGCAGGAGCATAGCCGTAGCCATTGGTAGCTCGAAGGTCCCCGGCACGCGCATCACCTCCGGCTCTATGCCAGAGCCCTGCAATACCCGTGTCGCATCTGCTATCAGCTGCGACACTATCTGGTCGTGCCACTGCGCCCCGAGTAGCACAACCCGCCCCGCATTGTCAAAATCATACTTTCTACCGGCAACGCTGAATGCTCCAGGCTCGCTCATTTCTCCTTATCCCCCTATTTATTTGTTCTGCTGCTCAGCACGGCTGATGAACTTCTCAATGTCACGGGCTTGCTGGCTCTCCGGGTAGTCGTTCTTTATGGTCTTGTACGCTGCGAGAGCCTCGCTCCACTTCTCCCCGCGCTCATAGAGTATCCCCTGCTTCATCAGGTAGATGGGGGCCGTGAGGATGTTCTCCTTGTAGCCAGCCGCCTTCTTGTAGTAGGAGAGCCCCTCCTCCTCCTTGCCCAGCTCCACCAGGCAGTCACCGGCTGCGCCGAGGGCTATCGGAGCGAGCATCTTGTCGTCAGCCTCGTAGGCCTTCAGCTGCGCAAGAGCCTCCTC
The DNA here is from genome assembly GCA_002748015.1 of Bacteroidota bacterium. Taxonomy (GTDB): domain Bacteria; phylum Bacteroidota; class Bacteroidia; order Bacteroidales; family CAJPTX01; genus Bacteroides_D. Next base: position 5,151 of record PDRH01000108.1, read on the forward strand.
GTACTGCCCTAGCTCCATGTAGCACACGCCCGCGTAGTAGTGGGCCAGATTCCCGATCTTCGTACTCGGGTAGTCCTCGATGAGCTGCAGGAAGCCGAGGCCATTGCCATCGCCATTGAGGGCCAGCTCGAAGGAATCCTTATGGAACTGCTGCGTTGCGTAGATGGCCTGTACCTGCGAATCATGCTCGCGCGGAGCCATCACCATGTTGCGGTAGCCAATCACCCCCAGCACCACGGCGACAACCGCCACCACCGAGATGAGCAACCACTTACGATTGCGCTCTATCCATTGCTCCGTAGAGCTCAGCGTCTGGTTGATGCTCTCTACGCTATCGACGCTCTCCTGTTGTGTCTTGCTGTTCTTGGACATGGGTCTATCTAGCTCTGATTTGTCGTTCTGCGCGCAAAGGTAGTTTATTTCTCTAACTTCTAAAAAGACGCAACCCGAATATGCATTAGGCTTTCTGCGGGCATTTCCCTATGCTTTCCCCAAGAATTGTGTACATTTGCCCACCCGTGGCGGTAGCGCAGTTGGTGCCGCCAAGCGAACAGAGACCTATAGCAAAAGCATGCGGAGAATACCTGTCCTCATTGCAACCCTAATCATCCTGCCACTGGCTTTCGCAACCTGCACCTCACCCGCCGCAACGAGCGGGGCGCAGGCAGAAAGCCTGTCCCTGGAGGACTCCTCTAGCTGGTTTCTCCATCAGGGCGGGCTGCGTGTAACCCCTTCTCCGCAGGTGATGCTCCCCATCATCAAGGGCAGTAAGCTGAAGTTCCAGCCAGGGGTAGTTCCGCACGACATACCCCTGGCCAAGGAGGCCAATGATAACATACAGGCCCTCCTCCTGGGGATTGAGAGCGTCGACCTCGTATACCTTACCTACTACAAGCAGTTCGACCAGGCCAATGCCTACGCCGCGCGCCTTTCTGCATCGGGGACTAAGCTGGGGCTTGCCGAGATCCTCCAGCTCAATACGCTCGATAGCGTGCGCATGGGTTGGAAGCTCTGGGGCGCACTCATGCCCCTGATGGGCGACCGTATCGCCGAGGCCAATACCTTCATCAAGAGCCAGAAGAGCCTGCAGACATATAGTCTGGTCGCCGCCGCCGCATGGCTCGAGGCCACCCGTATCCTCGCCAGCATGGCAGTCCAAACGCAGAACCAGCAGCTCAGGAAGCTAGTCGCCGAGCAGCGCTTCACCCTCCAGCGACTAATCGATAACCTCGCCGGCTACATCTATGAGGATACGCTAACAGCCCCCTTCTTTGAAAGCCTACAAACCATCGCAACTGCCTACCAGGGGGTAACCATACGATACGAGTACCAGGAGGTCAAGAATGATAACACCGAGCATCTAACAACGGTAAAATCTAAAATGCTGGTCTCCATGTCCTTGGCGCAGCTCAAAGCGATACACCAGCACCTTGATAATGCCAAAAAAGCCCTCTTCGATGAGATACAGAAACACTAGCCACCTGCTCATCGCCCTGGCCCTCCTGGCCATGCCCGCAATTTGCCACGCTTCAAAGCAACCGAGCAGGGAGACTAAGCGTACCCTAAGCATACAGTGCCAGCAGGAGGTGTCCGACAGCTATCGGACGGATGGGCAGGAATGGAGCGGCCAGTTGACACCAGGCAGAATACAGGAGTTTACCCTTTCGTTCTATGCGGGCGTGCGCTACCGCCTGGCCTATGCTACTACAGTACCAACCCAGAAGCTGTCCTATAGGGTCTTCGACCCGGACAGGAACCTGCTATTTAGCAGCGAACAGCACGGAAACCCCGCCGCCTGGGATTTCATCTTTGACAGTACGACGGAGTGTAGCGTAGTAGTCCAGCTAGCCGAACCGGCGGGGGCTCCACCAGAGGTCTTCGCCCTCTTTCGCTTAGCTTTCAGGCCCAGCCCATAGTGCTTTACCTATTACCTACATCACCAACCAATCTAGCCACAATTCCCAGTGTCGTAGCTGGGGCATAACCAGCTATAACCACATAAACCAGTGAGAGTTAACCCAGAGTATCAGTTCGTAACAGAAAGAACATACCACGATGAAAGTAGAAAGCGGAAAGAAAGTTTCAGTTAGCTACGTGCTAACAGTAGACGGTGAGGTGCGCGACCAGGCCACCAGCGAGCAGCCCCTGGAGTTTATCTTCGGCGTTGGCCAGCTTATTCCCGGCTTTGAGCAGGGCATAGAGGGCAAGCAGGTGGGCGAGGAGTTCAGCATTGACATTGACCCAGAGAACGCCTATGGCGAGTACGACGAGCAGAAGCGCCTGACCCTCTCCATCGACATCTTCAAGCAGGATGGCGAGGTGGACAAGGAGGTGGTCAAGGTTGGCAACCATCTCCCCATGCTTACCCAGGATGGTCAGCAGGTTATCGGCCGCATCCTCGACATGAACGACGAGCACGTGGTCATGGATTTTAACCACGACCTGGCTGGCTTCAAGCTCCACTTCGAGGGGAAGGTGGAGAACCTCGTTGAGCCCACCGAGGAGGAGCTGGCGGCTCTTCTAAACCCCGGTGGTTGCGGTGGCTGTGGCGGTGGCTGTGGCGACCACGGATGCGGCGACCACGACCATGGCCACGGCCATGAGCATGGCGGTTGCTGTGGTGGCGGCGATCACCATCACCACAATGGCGATGCCTGCTGCGGCGGGAGTGACCACCACCACCACGCAGGGGAGGAGCATGCCTGCTGCGGCGGTACGCATCATCACCACGAGGACGGCGAGAGCCACTGCGAGGGCAAGGGCCACGGCCACCATCATCACGGCGACAGCGATTGCCATGGTGGCCACGGCAAGGGAGACTGCCATGGCGGGGGTAAAGGTAAAGGTGAATGCGACGGTAAGGGTAAGGAGCATGGTGGCAAGGGCAACTGCCACGGTGAGGGCAAAGGTAAAGGTGAATGCGACGGCAAAGGCAAGGAGCATGGCGGAAAGGGTAAGTGCTGCTCCTAGAGCCGGCCACCTATGGGGAGCTTAGCCTATAATGCCCCCACTGATTAAAGCGTAGAAGGGCCGTGCTTCCGCACGGCCCTTCTTTTATAGCCCAATTCGATTTATTGCGGCGCCGCGCTGGCAGGGGGAGGGTTAGCGCTATTGAATGAGGTGAAAAAAAACGACCAACGCACTGGCTCGAGGTAAATGCCCTCTCCATTCGGCGCATTTGGCCTCAAGCAGCCCGTAGGCATAGCGGCTTCTTCGCTACGCTCAACAGCACCGGGGCTCCTAGCTCTCCTGCCAGTGCCGCATGCCTAGAATAGCGAATTGCGGTAGACCGGATGGGGGGAGCCCCCAAAGCCTATTCCTCCGTTAGCAAGCAGTAGTCCCGGTAGCGTTCGCAAACCTCCCGTACGTAGGCAACGGTCTGCCCCTCGCCGAAGCGTGCCTTCTTCGAGATGTATAGCTCCACATTGCCCCACCACAGGTCGGGCGACTTCCCCTCGGCAGCGGCCTTCTTGCGGGCTCTTCTCGTATTCCCCAGTCCAGAGTTATACGCCGCCAGCATGAGCGCTCGCCGGCTCTTGGGCGATAGCTCCTCCCCCTCGATGTGCTGCTCCAGCCAGCACAGGTATTTTACCCCCGCTTTTATCTGCGCCTTTACGGGGGATGTTCGCGATATCCCAAAGGTTCGTGCAGTCGTCGGTTCAAACTGCATTATCCCGAAGGCTCCGGCATAGGATACAAGGCTCGCCTTGAAGCGCGATTCCTGGTACATTACCGATGCGAGTAGTCGCCAGTCTATGGAGGTCCCCCTGCATGCGGCCTTTATGTCCGCATCGTAGGGGCTGATCTTCCCCTGGCAGTTGTATCCACCCTGGGGGGGCTTTGTCCGCGCTGAGCGGTAGAGCCACCGTAGCTCCTTGCGCAGCTTGGACTGGCGGTAGCTTGCAACGTAGCCGTTTAGCGTGTCGACCATCTTCGGGTATCCACCCAGCATGTACAGGCAGAGGCTGTCCTGCGTGTCCTTGCCTCTGCCCCTGTCGTAGGGCCTAGTCCACCCTAGCCCCGCCGTATCCCGCACGGGTTGCGACGGCAGGAGAAGGTCGGCGCGTCGCGCCTGAAGGTGCGCTATCCCCTCCGCTGCTGAGTCTATCGGTACGATTTCCAGTTCAAGACCTAGGTAGTCAGCGACATCATGCGCCACTGCGTATTGATACCCCGTGGGGCGGCCCCCATCGAGGTGGTAGCTTACGGTGTTGGCCTCCAGCGCCACCCGTAGCGTGTCGCGTTCCATGGCCTGTAGTAGCGCTGAGGGGGCCTTGGGCGGCTCCTCCTGCCCGTAGAACGAGCTGGTCAGCACGAGTAGGCCGAGCCCTAGCGCTATGATAGCACCCCGGGTCGTCGTTTCTCTTGGGAGCATTGTAAGTTTAGCTATAGAAATTCCATTTTAGCCCGAAGCGGAAGTCCCGCTCCAGCGCTGGGTAGAGCACCCCATCAAAAAAGTTACGCCCGAACAGGTCCTCGTCCACGTGCGTAACCATCACGTAGAGGGCCACTGTCTTCCACTTTCCGCTCAGCATCAGGTTGGCCATCGGGTATCCCCCGAGCTCTGTCCCCTGCTGCCGGTGGAATATCCCCAGCGGGCTGTTGTATTGGTCGGCATGGTATTTCGTGCGGTAGTACATTTCTACGCTGAGCTTTAGCGTCAGCGCATTGCGCACAACCTCGTACTGGTAGCCCAGCTCGCCGTAGAGGTTTAGTAGCGGTAGTCCTAGAGCCTGATCGTTGCTCGTGTGCTGTACCTGCGCGCGGGCCCTTAGGCATACTCCGTAGAATACGATGTCCTCTTCCGCCCAGGCCGATAGTACAGTCAGCCCCTCGCATTGCTGCGGGTAGCCCCTGTCGTCGAAGTAGAAGTAGTGCTTATAGATACGTCCTTTGGCCCCGTAGCGCCCGCCCCACCAGGGAGCTTTTAGCTCAGCACCCAGGCCAGTGTAGAGCTCCCGGCGAACCTGGTCCCGCACATCCCAAATCCTATCGTTGGAGTAGTAGCGTTGCTCAAAATGCCCCGGTTTCTCGGCCGCCATCTCGAAGTCAACCCGTAGTCCGAACCTCTCCTTCCACTTCGGGATGTAGAGCTCAAGGGCCGCATTCAGCCGGGTGTCCAGCCGATGTGCCCCCCAGAAGTAGAAGCGTCCATCGGCCTCTAGCCTGCCGAAGGGGAGGTCGTAGTCCAGCGCCCCGCCTGCGTAGAGCGAGTGGTCCATCTGGCTCATCCGCGGGTTGGTGTACATGTAGCGCTTGCCCATCGTGTAGCGGGACATACGGTAGCCAGCCCAAACCCGTAGCGAGGGGAAACGTAGCGAAGCATGCGAGGAGTGGTGATAGGCCACGCCTAGCCGCCCATCGTAGGCTTGACGGGAAATGCTGTCGTTGGTGTACTCGTTGGATATATGGTGCGGGCCTGAGCCTTCCCGAAGCTTGTAGTC
>PDRH01000109.1 GCA_002748015.1 Bacteroidota bacterium
CCCAGCGCTGCCCGAATCCTCCGCCATTGAGTATGCCTATGGGGGTTAGGGTGCTTGCGTAGCATAGTACAGCGGCTTCCATGGCGGCCGTTCCGGAGGCTGTGATGGGTATGACCTGTCCACCGGGGTTGCCCGCCAGGTCGAGGAGCATCAGCTCGCATTCCTTCACTAGCGCCGAGAAGGCAGGGGCCCGCATGTAGGGGATGGGTTGCCCGGCAATACGTAGCAAATCCTCCTCTATCCGGCTTGGGAAGGCGAACGAGCACGAGTCGCCCAGGCAAGGAAATTCAGGAGTATTCATACACATTCATACTTCAGGCGGGTGGGGCAGACCTAGGCGACTGTACCCCCACTATACCGATTAGTGAAACCTCTTCTACCCTACAATTTGCGCAAAGGTACGTTTTTCCCCGGTGTAAGTGCTAATGTGATGCTTATTTTCTTCTATTCCATTTCTTTCCCTACCTTCGCGCCGTGCGTGAAAGAACGTAGAATGTTTTAGCTATGGGAGAACGTAAGCCTAGGGTTGAGGTGGCTCTGCCCGCTACCTACGAGGAGTCCATTGCCCGTTTGAACGAGCTGGCGGCCCAGCTCGAGGGGCAGGCCGTTTCGCTCGAGGAGATTGAGGGTGTGCTGGCTGAAGCGGATGCGCTTGTGCAGTTTTGTCGCCAGCGCCTGCATGAGACCAAGGGGCAGATGGAGGAGACTGTAGGGCGTTGGGTTCTCAATGAAAGTAGTGATTATGAGTGATAGGACCTACCGCCTGGTAGACATTGCAGGCGGGTGGCTAATGTTTCTTGTGGCCTCGTGCGTATACCTGTTGACGCTCGAGCCCACGGGGAGTTTTTGGGATTGCGGGGAGTTCATCGCCTGCGGATACAAGTTGACCGTGGGCCATCCTCCGGGGGCTCCCTTCTTCATGATGCTCATGCGCCTTTTCACGCTATTTGCCCCGTCCCCAGAGGATGTGGGCGTGGTGGCCAACGCCATGTCGGGGTTGGCGAGCGGGGCTACTATCATGTTTCTCTACTGGTCTATAGCCCACATGGCGCGACGCTGGGTGCTGGATGGCGAGGAGGGGGAACTGGACCTTTGGCAGGTGATCCTGGTTGTAGGGGCGGCGGTGATAGGCTCGCTCTGCTATACCTTTACTGACACCTTCTGGTTCTCGGCAGTTGAGGGGGAGGTTTACGCCCTCTCTTCGCTCTTTACTGCCGTGGTGTTTTGGGCTATTCTCAAATGGGAGCGGGCTACCGATAGCGCGCGCAACAACCGGTGGATCGTTCTCATAGCCTACCTCATGGGGCTTTCCATCGGGGTGCACCTCCTGAACCTGCTTGTCATCCCGGCTATCGTTCTGGTCTACTACTTCAAGAACTACCGCTTCACCTGGCTGGGTCTGCTGAAGGCCTTGGTTATAAGCGGGGTGATCCTTTTGACGGTGCTCTATGGGGTTATCCAGGGGTTGGTGGTCATTGCCTCGTGGTTCGAGCTGCTCTTCGTCAATGGTATGGGTCTGCCCTTTATGAGCGGGGCAATAGTCTTCTTCCTTCTTCTGGCGGCTGGTGTAATCTTTGGTGTGCTCTACACCCAGCGTAAGCGTTTTTACATGGCCAATCTCTTCTTGCTCTGCTTCGGGGTTATCCTGATTGGCTACTCGAGCTATTCGATGATAGTCATTCGCTCGCTGGCCAAGCCTACGCTGGACCAGAACGGAGCGAACAACATGTTCTCCCTCAAGTCCTACCTCAATCGTGAGCAGTACGGCGATCGGCCGTTGCTGACTGGACCCTACTTCTCCGCCCCGGTTGAGGACTATGAGGATGGGGCAGATGTGTATGCTCCGCGCGGTGATCGCTACGAGGTGGTGAGCCAGAAGACGGATGTGAAGTACGACAAGCGTTTTACCACCCTGCTACCGCGCATGTGGAGTGCGGACCCCATGCATGTACGTGGCTATAAATCGTGGGTAAACATAGAGGGTAAGCCACTGCAGGTGATGGGGCGTGACGGGAAGATGGAAACGCGGATAGTGCCGACCTTCGGGGAGAACCTCCAGTTCCTCTTCCGCTACCAGCTGGGCTTCATGTACTGGCGCTACTTCATGTGGAACTTCGCCGGTCGTCAGAATGACTACCAGGGATACGGGCATGATATCTTCCGTGGGAACTGGATATCTGGTATTCCCCTTTTTGACGACTTCCGTCTTGGCCCGCAGGATAAGCTACCAGAGCCCTACAAGAGCAATAAGGCGCGCAATCGCTACTACCTGCTACCCCTTCTCCTGGGTTTGCTCGGTTTTGTTTTCCATGTTTCCAAGCGCCCGAAGGATGCCGGGGTAGTCTTTACCCTCTTCTTCATGACGGGTATAGCCATCGTACTCTACCTTAACCAGAAACCCTATGAGCCTAGGGAGCGGGACTATACCTTTGCGGCGAGCTTCTACGCCTTCGCTATATGGGTGGGCTTGGGCGTAATCCCCCTGGCCAAGGGGCTGGCCAAGTTCCTGAAGGAGCCGGCTGGCGTCTCTGTGGCGCTAGCGGCCTCCTTCTGTGGGGTTCCCCTGCTGATGGGCCAGCAGAACTGGGATGACCATGACCGTTCTGATAGGTACATTTCTGTGGATTTTGGGCGTAATATGCTCAACTCCGTAGAGCCCAATGGGATACTCTTCACCTATGCTGATAATGATACTTTCCCGCTATGGTATGCACAGGAGGTGGAGGGGTGTCGGGAGGACGTGCGTATCTGTAACCTAACCTACCTCGGGGGGGATTGGTACGTGGAGGAGATGAGCCGTAAGGCGTATACCGGTGCCCCGATACCCTTCAAACTCAAGAAGGAGGACTACCAGGAGGGGGTGAACGATGTGGTGCTCATTAGCGACAGGGTTGGTCGACCCGTGCCTCTCAAGTCGGCTCTTGATTTTGTACTTAGCAAAGATCCCCGCACGAAGGTGGAATCGCCCTTCATCGGTGGGGGCGAGATGTCCTTCTTCCCAGCTAAGGAGTTTCTCGTGCCGGTGGACAAGGACGTGGTACGCTCTGAGGTTAATCCCCAGTTCCGTAGTCGCATACTCGACACGATGGTACTGGCCCCCCCCTCTCGCTATATCTATAAGAACGGCTTTGCGGTTTATGCGATGATGGCCAATAACGATTGGCAGCGTCAGCTCTACTATTCGCCTCTGCTGCCCAAGGAGATGTTCTGGGGGCTTAACCGCTACTTCGTGGAGCAGGGTGTGGTCTCCGAGGTTCTTCCGGTTAGCAACGAGGGGGGGGCATCCATGGTGGATACTCTTCGTACCTACCAGAACCTTATGGAGCGCTATGCCTTCCGTTCAATAGCCGACCCGGACGTATACGTTGATGAGACCTGTAAGCGCATGATAGAGTACTACCTTGGAGGTTTTGAGGCCGGGGTGGAAGGCTATCTTCAGGGTGAGCAGGGGCAACGTGCTGAAGAGCTAATAGACAAGGCTTTTGCCGCACTCCCCCCACGAGCTGTGGGTTGGTCCTACCGGTGGCTAGATCTCATAAACGGGTACTATAGGGCGGGCGCTCCAGAAAAGGGTAGCAAGCAGCTGCTGGCCTACGCTACGGAGTGCATCTCCAAGATTCGCTACGTGCACGCTCTTCCAGACTACTTGCTACCCCAGGCGCAGAGCGAGTACCAGATGGCCAGCTCCGTCCTTCAGGAGCTCATGCGCATCGCCAAGACCCATGATGACCAGAAGGCCATGCAGATAATAGAGAACCAGCTGAGCGCAATAATTGGTAGGGCATGATAAACTTGAGTCCTCCCCGCTTCGTTTCGCGGATATTCTCTACGCCTACCTGGCACGTGCCCAACGAGGAGAATAGGATATTTCTCACCTTCGACGATGGGCCTACTCCCGGGGTTACCGAGTGGGTGCTCGACGAGCTGTCTATTCGCGATGCTAAGGCCTCCTTCTTCTGCCTGGGACGGAACGCAGAACGCTATCCAGATCTGCTGGCTCGTATACGGGAGGAGGGGCATACAGTGGGTAATCATACCTACTCGCACCTAAGGGGATACCGCGAGAGCCTACGTGATTACTACAATGATATTCTGGAGGCTAATCGTCTGCTCACTACAGATCTTTTCCGTCCTCCCTACGGGCGTATAACGCCTAAGCAGCTGTCCTTCATTGCGCAGCACTTCCGCGTTGTCCTGTGGTCGGTGCTTAGCATGGATTATTCCCGGCATATTAGCCCGCATAGATGCCTAGACATCGTGCAGCAGAATGCTCGGGTGGGGGATATTGTGGTATTCCACGATAGCTGCAAGGCGCAACGCAATCTACGGTACGCCTTACCGCGCGCTTTGGATAGGCTGCAGGAGCGTGGCCTAAAGCTCTCTGCCCTGGGGCAAGCGGAGTTTATGCCTGAGGCGGAGGAGGAAAGTGCGACTCAGCAGCTCGCATTGGGGGTGAAGCCCTTGCCGTCAAACTCCTAGGCTCAGCTTTTTAGCTCCTACTGCGCTACGAACATGTAGGTAATGCTACCATGCTGCCGGAGTGGTCCTTGGCTTACAGGGCTAAAGAGCGAGCGTTTGGCAGCTCTTTTCGCTTCGGAATGTAGGCAGGGATCCTGCTCGCTGTTTGGGGTGTCGATGCTTGTTGCTACTACCTTCCCCTCTCGGTTCACTGCGATGTCTACGACGACGATGCCCCCTCTCTTGCACCTGTAGGCAGGGACTGGTAGCTCGTACGCTTTCCGCCCTTTTAGCGAGTAGCTGACCACGCTTGGTCCTTGGTAGGAGGATGCTGCCGGGGCTGATACAGCCTTCTTCTCGGTATTGGGGACAGTGGTTTCGCCTATGGCATCCTTTTCCATGAAGCGCTCCCGGTTGGCCTCCATCTCCGCGCGTACCCGTGCTGCTTCCCTGTATAGCTCTTCGGCATCTATCTTCTTCTCATCCCCCAGCCCGGCATTGAGCGCCTTATCCTGCTGGTCAACCGCAATGTTCCTAACCTGTTGCTGCTGAGTTTCCCGTTCCCACGATCGGTCACGTGTTACCTCCTTCACCGTTTCCTCCTCCTGCGCGACTTCTGGCTCTTCTATGGCAAAGATCACTTCCGATTCAACGAAGCGAGCCTGTCCATGTATGTTTATCAATAGCATGAGGATGATTGCTAGCAGATTGGCAACTACGGTTAGGAGTATCCCCACCCGGTGCCGCTCCCAGGTTCTGGCCAACCACAGCGCAGGCTTTTGTAGCCGCTGCTCTAAATCCATCCTACCCCTCCTCCTGTATCGTGGCTAGCCGGTGTGGGTTCATTATCCGCACGTGGACGTTCTCGATTTCGACTATCCCCTCCTGGTGGAATTGGCTCATGACCCTGGCGAGCGATTGGCGGCTGACCCCTAGCATATCGCTGATTTCCTGCCAGGTCGATTGGCGGGTGAACTCGGCCACCCCGTCGGGCTGGCGACGGGCATGCCTTATGAGGAACTCAGCCAACCGGCTCTGAAGGCTACGTAGGTTCAGCTGCTGGATTTTTCCCATGAGGAAGCTGCTGATATCAGATATTTGCTGGATGAAGCGCATTTGCACCCCGGGGAACTCATGCATTACCATCAGGAATTCCTCCTGCGATAGGGTGAAGATATCCGTTTCCTCCTTGCAACGCAGGGTGACAGGGAGCGTACCCTTCCTCGAGAATATCAGCGCAGGGGCGAGGATACGCCCTTGGCCAAGCGTGTCCATTAGTAGCTGCTTACCGCTGGGACCTCCCATGGTAGCTTGGAGCTGGCCTCTAAGGACGATGCGTAGCCCGCCGATGGGATCTCCCTCGGTGGCCACCATATCCAGCTTTTCGTAGCGATCTACTCGCCCTGGATGAGCAGTCAAGAGTTCCTGTATTTCCGCAGCCTGCATCCCGTAGCAAAGCTCGCTGGATGCCAGTTGCTCAGCCAGCCAACCCGTCTCTTCCTGCTGTATTTGTAGACGAACCCGCATAGATATGTACTCCCTCGCTATTTGCTCTAGCAATTATGTAGATACGGTACAAAGGTAGTAAAATGGGTGGGGGTTGGCAAATTGCGGGGTGGGTGTGGCCAGAGAGTAAGCCTTGGAGGCGGTAGGCCGGCTGTCTGATTCGTCAGAAACTAGAAGGGTTGAAACTGCTTAGGGCCATTTTGCAAACCCAAGTAGCCTAAAGCTAGAATAGTTCAATATTTTCTCTACCTTTGCAGTTAGCCTTGGGCTGGGGCGCACCAGGGCTGCATCGTGTCCCAGCGTCCCGACAGCACAAGCTAATACATTTAATACCATATATAATGAGCTACCTATTCACATCAGAGAGCGTTTCTGAGGGACATCCGGATAAAGTTGCCGATCAAATATCCGATGCTTTGCTGGACGAGTTCCTACGGCGCGATCCGCAGGCTCACGTGGCATGCGAAACCCTGGTGACCACCGGTCTTGTGGCTCTGAATGGCGAGATACGTACTCGTGGCTACGTGGACGTTCAGCAGGTTGCCCGGCGGGTTATCAATCAGATAGGCTATACGAAGGCCGAGTACATGTTCGACGGCAATAGCTGCGGGGTTATAAGCACCATACATGAGCAGTCACCCGACATTAGCCAGGGGGTTGTACGTGAAGTCCCCGAGGATCAGGGGGCTGGGGACCAGGGCATCATGTTCGGTTACGCCTGCCGTGAAACGCAGGACTATATGCCCCTGTCCATCGCCCTTTCGCACATGCTGCTGCAGGAGCTGACAGCTATCCGCCGTGAGGGCAAGGTGATGACCTACCTCCGGCCGGATGCCAAGAGCCAGGTAACCCTGGAGTACTCCGATGAGGGCAAGGCGCTCCGCGTAGATACGGTTGTGATTTCCACCCAGCATGACGAGTTTGCAGAGGACGAGGTGATGTCCAAGACCATTTTCGATGATGTGAAGAACATCCTCATTCCCCGCACCCGTGCCCGCCTGGCCGAGCAGGAGGCCAAGCTCTTCGGCGATGATTACAAGCTCTATGTCAACCCCACCGGTAAGTTTGTGATTGGCGGGCCGCACGGGGATACCGGTTTGACTGGCCGTAAGATTATTGTTGATACCTACGGTGGGCATGCTAGCCATGGTGGCGGGGCATTCTCCGGCAAGGATCCCTCCAAGGTGGACCGCTCGGCAGCCTATGCCGCCCGCTACGTGGCCAAGAACCTCGTGGCAGCAGGGGTGGCAGACGAGGCCATTGTGCAGCTGGCCTACGCCATTGGTATAGCCAAGCCGGTGAGCATCATGGTCAACACCAAGGGAACGGCTAAGGTGCAGCTGACCGACGGCCAGATAGCCCAGAAGGTAATGGAGATATTCGACCTTCGCCCGAGCGCCATCATCAAGCAGTTTGGCCTACTCAATCCCATATACCTACCTACGGCCGCCTATGGCCACTTTGGTAGAACGCCCTACACCCAGGAGGTAGAGTTCCTATACGATGGGAAGGCCGAGAAACGAGAGGTGCAGTTCTTCGGATGGGAAAAACTGGATGCGGTAGAGAAAATCGCCAAGGCCTTTAACCTCTAGTAGAAAGTGATGAGATACCGACACCTATGCACAGCCGTGTATAGGTGTCGTTTTGTATAAACCCATGCCCAATGGGGGGCAATTCAAAAGACAGAAAATAATGGCCGATCGTATAAACGTAAATGTCTTCTCCGAGATTGGAAGTCTAGAGCATGTGGTGGTACACACCCCGGGCCTAGAGGTAGAACGTATGTCCCCCTCCAACGCGGAGAAGGCGCTCTATAGCGACATCCTCAACCTGGAAATCGCTCGTAGGGAGTACGCCCCCTTCAAGGGGACTCTCCAGCGTATTGCCAAGGTGCATGAGCTGGAGGACCTGCTGGTCGATACCCTCAATAGCTCGGACGCACGTAATTTCCTCCTGCCTGCACTATGCCCGGTGCAGTATCCCGAGCTGCTCGAAAAGCTCTTTGCCATGCCCTCCGAGGAATTGGCGCATCAGCTGCTAACTGGGGTGCCGATGCCCAAGCAGACCCTGACCGACTTCCTCGACCAGGAGCGCTACGCCATCCCCCCGCTCTACAACTTCTACTTCATGCGGGATGCCTCCATGTCTGTCTACGATAACATCCTGATGGGGCGTATGGCGCACGAAGTACGCTTCGGTGAATCCCGAATAATGGAGGCCATATTCACCTACTCCACCAAGGTGCATGCCCCCATCATCAACCCAGCGCATGCGCCCAATAGCAAGGAAATCCTTGTGGAGGGGGGCGATGTGCACATCGTGCGTGATGATATCCTCATGATAGGATGCGGCCAGCGGACAAGCAAGCAGGGGATAGACTTCATTGTTCAGCAGCTCCTGCGGAAGGGGCTGGATAAGACGCAGCATATACTGGTGCAGGAGTCCCCCCTATCCCCAGGCTCTTTCATCCACCTGGATATGATATTTACCCTTCTCGGGCCTACGCACTGCATGGCCTTCGAGCCGGTCATCATGAAGGACTCCAGCTACCACACCATCCACATGGAGGTACAGCCCGATGGGCAGACCAAGATACGCTACGAGGACAACCTCGTGCAGGCGCTCAATGCGCTGGGCGTACCAGTTGAACCGATCTTCTGCGGCGGAACGGGCGACAATTGGGTGCAGGAGCGAGAGCAGTCGCATAGTGGGGCGAACTTCGTGTCCTTCGGACCGGATAAGATTATCGGCTATGCGCGCAACCATCATACCATAGAGGCCCTATCGCAGCAGGGCTTTGAGGTTGTGCCCGCGGAGAAGGCGGCTTCCGGCGAGGTTGATATCAATGCGCTGAAGTCCTGCGTGGTAACCCTATCCTCTAGCGAGCTCGTGCGGGGTGGCGGTGGTGGTCGCTGCATGACCCTTCCTATAGTTCGTAAGGCGGTTCAGTGGTAGGCGGAGGCTGCGCATAGTGAACGATCTGAAGCATAGGAAGCTGGGTATGGACGAGCTGGGACGCCTCAGTCCGGAGGAGTTCCAGCAGTCCGCCCATAGGCCTATAGTGCTGTTGCTGGACAATATCCGCTCCTTGCAGAATGTGGGGGCCATATTCCGAACGGCTGATGCCTTCAACATAGAGGCACTTGCCCTCTGTGGATTTACCGGAACGCCTCCCCATCGTGAGCTGCATAGGGCGGCTTTGGGTGCGGAGGATACCGTAGCATGGCAGCACTTTGAACATGCAATGGATGCCCTAGAGCACTACGGTGATCAGGGCTACCGCATCCTAGCGCTAGAGCAGTGCGAGGGGAGCGTACCCTTGCAGACTTATGAAGCCCATCCCCAGGACAGGCTTCTGCTCATCCTGGGCAATGAGGTCAATGGGGTGGACCAAGCGTTAGCCTCCCGGGCGGATGTCTGCCTGGAGATCCCCCAGCACGGTACCAAGCATTCCCTCAATGTGGCTACCGCTGCGGGCATCGCCCTCTGGCAGCTCGTTCTTCCATATCTATAGCAATAAAGAGACTCTGTATGCAAATGTATGATGTAGTAGTTGTCGGCGGAGGGGCTGCTGGGCTAATAGCCGCCGGGATGGCCGCCGAGAGGGGGGCAAGCGTTCTCCTGCTGGAGCGCAAGCATAGGATAGGCATGAAGCTTCGTATCACCGGTAAGGGCAAGTGCAATATTACCAACACCCGGGACATGGACTACTATCGCACGAAGGTCTTCGGCCCGGAGGAGGTGTGGGTGAAGGCCCTAGAGCAGTTTACCAATCGGGATATAGTAGACCTGCTGGAGGCCAACGGCCTACCGACTGTCATAGAGCGTGGCGATAGGGTATACCCCAAGTCCGGCAAGGCTGCCGATGTGGTCGAAACGCTCGTGGCCTACGTGGAGAAGGGGGGCGCAACAATCCTTCTCAATGCCCTGGTGGAGCATCTCAAACCGCAGGACGATGGTTCTATAGCCCTTGGGGTGAATGTGGACGGCCAGCCGCAGTCCTTCATCGGTCGTTCTGTCATCATGGCTACGGGCGGCAAGTCCTACCCCTCCACTGGCTCTGATGGGCAGGCCTACGGCGTGCTGCAGGAGGTTGGGCATACCATCACGGAGCTATATCCAGCCCTCGTGGCCTTCGAAACTCTCCCTCGGTTATACGAGAAGGAGCGTTTCCCTCTCAAGAACGTGGGCGTGGAGCTACGAGTAGATGGCCAGACCGTAGCGCAGGATTTCGGTGATATGGAGCTTACACCTGAGGGGGTAGGGGGTTCCACCATTCTCCGCGTGAGCCGCGAGGCCGTGCTGGCTAGTAACCGGGGGAAGGTGCCCGTTTGCGTGCTCGACCTCAAGCCTTCGAGAACAGCAGAGCAGCTGGCTGAGCGTATAGAGCGGGATGTGCGCGAACGTTCGGGCGAGCAGCTCTTTTCCATTGCGAGGGCATGGTTGCCCGCCCCCCTCGTCCCGCCAGTTTTGCGTTTTGCGGGGGCGAATCC
>PDRH01000110.1 GCA_002748015.1 Bacteroidota bacterium
TCATTGTGAGCGAAAAGTACGACCTCACCATCAATGGTACGCAGGTTACTAGTAAGAACTGCGCGGACCTTGCAGCCATCAGCGGCGTGTATGGAATAGCCGCCTATGACCCTGTTAGCAACACCCTGACCCTAGAGAACGCCGAGATAGACGCCGACGCAACGGATGGCATCAAGAACGGAATAGAGGGGCTCAAGATAGAGCTAAGGGGCAAGAATAGCATAGAGGGAACCGGGAATTGCCTAGGCCTCCTGGCGAGAACGAGCATCGTGGGCCCCGGAAAGCTCAGCCTAACCCATACCGGAGGGGCGAACGCCATACTGGTGAAAAGGCCGCTAACCATCAGCGAATGCACGCTCATCGCCACGAGCGACAATTGCGCCATAGCTGGGTTGGATGACGGTAGCTACGAGGACGGCGAGCTGCTCACCATACGGAACGCCACGGTGGAGGCCACCGGCAGCGGCAAGGGGTCCATCCTTGAGCTGAAGGAAATCCGGCTAAAGGGTTGCCACATCGCCAGCCCCGAGGGTGCACAGCTCGATGCGGATAGCCACGCCGTGGTGGACACCAATGGAAACACCGTCAAGGAGACTGTAATCATTGAGCCCGAAAAATACGACCTCTATATCCTCGGTACGCAGATTACCAGCCAGAACTGCGCGGACATTTCTTCAGCCATCGACGGGGTATATTGGGGGAAGGCCAGCTACGACCCGACTAGCAAGACCCTGACGCTGAATGGCCCGATAATCAACGCTGAAGATGACCAAGTAGATGGTATCAAGAGCGAAATAGAGGGGCTAAGGATAGTGCTAAACTACGACTCTCGCATACTGGGAAGCGGTGGCAACGGTCTAACCCTCCTGGCGCAGACCACCATCGAGGGATCGGGAACGCTCAAAGTAGAAAACGAAAGCTATTCCCATTCTGCCATCTACGTAGAGGCACCGCTAACCATCAGCGGTTGCAAAGTCGTTGCGGAGAGCACCGGCTTTGGCATAAGTGGAGCCAATACCTACAATGACGCCATGCGGCTCACCATCCGGAACGCCACGGTGGAGGCCAAAGGAGACAGAGCATCCATATCGTACTTCAAGAAGATTAGGCTCGAGGGGGTCGCCATCGTAGCACCAGAGGGCGCAAGGCTCGACGAAGAGCATCATCGTGTAGTGGATGCAGATGGGTATACCACCGACGAGAAGGTGAAGATCGGAGTCAAGGAGTACGACCTCACAATCAACGGTACGCAGGTTACCAGCCAGAACTGCGACGACCTCTCGGCCATCGACGCCGTGGAGGGAACTGCAACCTACGACCCCGACAGCAAGACCCTGACCCTGGAGAACGCCCAGATCAGCGCAAGTGCAGGAAAGGGCATCAAGAACGAAATAGAGGGGCTAACGATAGTGCTGAAGGGTGACAATAGCATAGCGGGTGATGAGGATGGCCTAGGCATCCTAGCCAAGACAAGCATAGAAGGCCCCGGAACGCTATCAATAGACCACACCGGATGGTTACAGGCCATATTCGTGAAGCAACCGCTGAGCATCAGCGGCTGCACCATCATCGCGCAGAGCGATGCAAGGGGCATTACCGGAAGGGATGACGGCAGCTACGAGGACGGCGAGCTGCTCACCATACGCAACGCCACGGTGCACGCCACCGGGAGCAGCAAGGGCTCCCTCTTCGCATTCAAAGAGCTAACGCTCGAGGACTGCCACATCGCCAGCCCTGAAGGTGCGAAGCTCGATGAAGACCATCACGCCGTGGTGGATGCAGATGGGGACATCATCAAGGGGGAGGTGATCATAGAGCCGGGTGAATCGTACAAGCTCAAAATCAACGGGAAGTGGATTACCAGCAAGAACTTCATGGACATCCCGTCGGCCATCGACGGCGTGGAGGGAACTGTACTCTACGACCCCGACGGGAAGGTCCTGACGCTGATGAACGCCCAGATCGAGGCTAAAGAAGGAGCCGGCATCAGGAGCGAAATGGAGGGGCTGAGGATAGAGCTACGGGGAGACCACAATAGCATAGCCGGAGAAAGGGACGGCCTATCTATCCAGGCAAAAACAAGCATAGAAGACCTCGGAACGCTCACCATTACTCATACTGGAACAGGGAATGCCATATTCGTTGAAGCGCCGCTAACCATTAGCGAGTGTACCATCATCGCAAAGAGCGACGATGGCGGCATAGCTGGACTGGATGACGGCAGCTACGAGGACGGCGAGCTGCTCACCATCAGCAACGCCACGGTGCACGCCACCGGGAGCAGCAGGGGCTCCATCTTCGCATTCAAGACAATAGCGCTCGAAGATTGCCACATCGACAGCCCCACCGGGGCAAAGCTCGACGACGATAGGCACGCCGTGGCGAATGCTGAGGGGAATATCATCGAGGAGGAGGTAATAATTCAGCCCAGCATCACCGAGCTGCACATCGTACCGTCCGAGCTGGAGCTGACTGAAGGCCAGGAAGAGAGCCTAGAGGTGAGCTATACCCCGGCAAACCTGGTGCTGCCCGAGCTGGTATGGGGCGGCGAAGCGGGCTACGAGGAGATCGTATCCATTACCCCCGGTAGGTACGCCAGGGTCAAGGCACTCAAAGCCGGAAAAACTACCATCACGGTACGTATAGCATACCCGGACGGCACTATTGTCAAGACCAGCTGCCCAGTAACCATCAACCCCAAGGAAGAGAACGGTGGCGGTAGTGGCAATGGTGGCAACGGCAGTGGTGGCAGTGGTGGCAGTAATAGTAATGCCAATGGTGGTAGCAATGGCCACGGTGGCAGCAATGGTGGCAAGCATGGCAAAAAGGCCAAAGGCCGCCTCAGCACGCCCGTAGCCACCGCCCAGCTCGAGGGGCTAAGCCTCTCCCCCAACCCGGCAAGTGCTACCCTCCGCATCCTTGGGCTTGAGGCCCCGGCAAAGGTGGAGGTCTTCGGCATCACGGGCATCAGGGTGATGGAGGCGGAGACGGACGGCGTGCTGAATATCGAGGGGCTCGCTCCGGGCGCGTACGTGGTGCGCGTGGAGGGGAGGGTGCTGCGATTCAGCAAGCGGTAGGAAGGTAGCATGAGTACATAAAAAGAGGGTTGCCTAGGGCAACCCTCTTTTGTGTTTTGGGAACGGCTATTTGCGGGTAGGGGTGGGCCGCAGGGAGAAAGCGAGAGGGGGGCATAAACGAGACCGTAATAGCAGCGAGCCGCTGCCGCTGCGGCCCCCGCGCTATATTGATCGGTTTAGGCGGCGCTAGGCAGCGGGGTCCGTAGGCATAGCGGCTCGCCGCATGCCGAAAAGGAATGGCGGCAATAGCGGGCGATAGCGGCGCGGCGAGCCGCTACGAACCCCGCGTTGTATTGAACGGTTTAGGCGGCGCTAGGCAGCGGGGTCCGTAGGCATAGCGGCTCGCCGCATGCCGAAAAGGAATGGCGGCAACAGCGGGCGATAGCGGCGCGGAGAGCCGCTGCGGACCCCGCGCTGTATTGAACGGTTTAGGCGGCGCTAGGCAGCGGGGTCCGTAGGCATAGCGGCTCGCCGCATGCCTAAATGGAATGGCGGCAATAGCGGACGATAGCGGCGCGGAGAGCCGCTGCGGCCCCCGCGCTGTATTGATCGGTTTGGGCGACGCTAGGCTACGGGGTCCGTAGGCATAGCGGCTCGCCGCATGCCGAAAAGGAATGGCGGCAACAGCGGGCGATAGCGGCGCGGAGAGCCGCTACGGACCCCGCGCTGTATTGATCGGTTAAGCGGTACTAGGCAGCGGGGTCCGTAGGCATAGCGGCTCGCCGCATGCCGAAAAGGAATGGCGGCGGATATCCGAGGGAAGGGGAAAGGGGGCAATAGCGGCTCGCCGCAGGCAACAGCCCCCCAACACAAAGAAGGGGCGACCGCTGGCGATCGCCCCTTCCTCATACCGCTACGCCCCTACCCTACTCCTTCTCGTAGGTCTTAACTATCTTGGTGTCCTCATCATCCGACGGGAGCTTGAGCTTAAGCAGACTACCGCTCACTTCGCACACATTCTCCACCACCACGTCCTGCTTCTTCTCCGGGTCCTTCTCCTCCGTGTCCTCAAAGATCATCGTCAGCTTATCACCGCTGACCGACCACTTGAAGGGGCCACCCTCCTGCTCCTCGTACTGCTGCTTTTCATCCGGGGCGCTCATGATCCCAGAGCCATCCTTATTGAAGGTAAGGTAGTATACGTATTCAGGGGTAATCTCATAGCGTGGTAGCTCTACAACACCTACGGATATCCACTTCCACTTGCCCAGCAGCTCGCTCTTTTTCAATGTACCCCCACCGATATCCTCCTGCTTCTCACTCAGGCCGAGCTCCTTGTAGAGCCTGTTCTCCAAGGCATCCTCCAGCGTATTCTTCAGGCAAGAAGAACCCACGAAAGCCACCAATACCGCGCTAAAAAGCATCAATACGCTACGTATTCTCATACTACTATTTCTTTAGGTTTACCACCATTGCAACCCCGCAATGGATGCGCTAAGTTAACCATTTTTCTCAAATAGCATATGCAATACCCCTGCGATACTACATTCCTAGGGTAAGCAGGACTGTTAACAGCGGGCTCTATACCACTGCAATAGCAGAATACTTGGGGCAAAAACGAAGGAAAAGTGTTAACTTGCGAGCCCAAACAGCAATAGAATGAAGACCAGAATCCTCTATGTTCACGGCAAGCGGCAAGGCCCGGCCGACACCATTTCGCGGACGGCAACAACCCTGCGCAAAATCCTCCCCCCATCGAAGTTCAAGATCTTTGCTCCCTCCTTCTCTGAGGATCCGGATGAAGCCCTCGAATTCCTACATAGCTTCATCCAAGAGAACGATATCGACCTGGTCATCGGCTCATCCCTCGGGGCATTCATCACCCTGCAGCTACGAGAAAAGACCCGCATCGTCATCAACCCATGCTGCGACCCCGCAGTGGAAGTTCCCAAGCGGAGCGAGTGGCCGGATGACATCGTACAGAAGTACCGCATACAACGAGAGAAGCTCTACGAAGACCTCAAGGAGGAGGACCGCATGCAAACCTACGCCCTCTTCGGCACCAACGACGAGCTCTTCTCCTTCTTCGACGAGTACAAACGCCACTACGCCCAAGCCCTACTCATGGAGGATGGCCACCGCATCAGCGAGGATAACATCCGGCACATGCTCTGCCCGCTCATAGACCTAGCCAGCCGGCAGATCACCAAGCAGAAAAAGTAGCCAGCGGACAGGAGGGCGCTATATAGTAAGCTAAGAAAGGGGGCAATCACTAGGTGATTGCCCCCTTTTCCATAGGCTAGCAAGACGAATATGCCTACTTCAGCCAGCTATCCACTAGCTCCTTGTGGTCAGCTATCCACTGCTTGGCTATCTCGAACTTATCGCCCTTCTCCTCCATCTTCACCAGCAAGTCCCCCATCTGCGACTCATCCAGATGGAACTGCTCAAAGAACTTGGCAGCTACAGGATCGGCCTCCTTAAAACCCTGGTGACACCAAGTCTCCACAGTCTCACCCGGCCCGTACGAGAGCTTCGAATCCTCCAGGAACTTCAGCTCGTAGCGGCCGAACATCCAGTGGGGAATCCAACCCGTGAAGACTATCCACCGCTGCTCATCGATCGCCTTCTTCACCTCCGCCAGCATCGCGATCGTTGAGGAGTTGACCTGCTCCAGCTTTAGATCGTAGTCCTTTATCGCATTGTTGGTCATCTCCGTTGTACCAGCCCCCGATTCTATGCCAATTATCTTCCCCTCGAACTTCTCCGCGCTTGCATTCAGCTCCTCTATCGAGTTCAACGTAACGTACTTGGGTACCGTCAGTCCGATGCGCGCCTGGTCATAGTTTACACCCACCTTCTCTATCTTATCCCCGAACTTCGGCACCTTATTCTTATGCGTAACCGGCAACCACACATCCATAAAAACATCCACATCCCCGTTGGCCAGGCTGGCAAATACCATATCCACCGCCGCCTTCTTGAGCTCCACGGTATAGCCCTGGTCCTGCAGAATTTGCGTTGCCAGATGCGTCATGGCCACACCCTCAGCCCAGCCATCAACGTAGGCAATCGATACCTCCTTGGCTGGCGCCTCTTGGCTCTGGCCATCGCCATTCGACGAGCTACTAGCCCCACCACCACACGCGCTGAATAGCAACGCTATCGCCACCACCGCTGACACTATTCTTACCTTCATCATCATATATTTTATACTGTTAATAAACACCCCTCATCCAACTTCATCCTCTAATTCAAAGCCAGCAAAAGAGGCCTGCCACCCAAGTAGCAGACCCCATTGCAAAAATCCTAACTACAAGTGCGCCGAAGAACGCCGGGCTACTTCAGCCAGCCCTCTACCAGCTCCTTGTTATCATTCATCCACTGCTGGGCAATCTCCGACTTCTCGCCCTCGCCCTCCATCTTCAGGAGCAGGTCAGCCATCTGCGCCTCATCCAGGTGGAAGTTGGCAAAGAACTTCGCAGCCATAGGGTCGGTCTCCTTGAAGCCCTTCCGGCAGTAGGTCTCAATCGTCTCGGCAGCACCGTAAACACCCTTGGAGTCCTCCAGGAACTTCAGCTCGTAGCGACCGAACTTCCAGTGGGGAATCCAACCAGCTACCACAAGCCACCTATTCTCATCGATGGCCTTCTTCAGCTCAGCCAGCATGGCAATGGTCGAGGAGTTCACCTGCTCTAGGTTCAGACCGTACTCCTCAATGGCCGCATTCGTGCGCGCCGTAATCCCAGCACCAGACTCCACGCCGATAATCTTCCCCTCGAACTTCTCCGCATGCGCATTCATATCCTCAATCTTGTCAATCTCAACGTACTTGGGCACAACCAGGCCGATGCGCGCGGCATCGTAGTTGACGCCAACCTGCTCGATCTTATCGCCGAACTTCTCCACCTTCGGCCCATGCGTTACGGGCAACCATACATCCATGAACACATCCAGGTCGCCGTTGGCCAGGCTAGCGAA
The DNA here is from genome assembly GCA_002748015.1 of Bacteroidota bacterium. GTDB lineage: Bacteria > Bacteroidota > Bacteroidia > Bacteroidales > CAJPTX01 > Bacteroides_D. Next base: position 6,999 of record PDRH01000110.1, read on the forward strand.
TACGAGGTCTACCGCAGCCTTCTTAACAGTTACCTCGTAGCCCTGCGCCTGGAGAATCTCAGTAGCCAGATGCGTCATAGCCACACCCTCAGCCCATCCATCCACCAGCGCCATCTTAATCTCCTTCTGGGCGGCCGGCTCCTGCGCCTGCGCACCGCTATCAGCAGCATTTCCATTCGAGCTGCTCGCCCCGCCACCGCAGGAGCTAAAGAGTACGGCCACAGCGGCCAGCACCGACAAAATCCTAAACTTCATACCTATCTATTTTTAGGGTTAAACATTGCACTTCCGCTGCATCCTCTACTCCTCAGGTGTCTCAGGCTCCTTACCGAAAGCCTGCGTCACCCGGTCGAGTATAATCGCCAAAATCACCACCGCCAGGCCGCTCTCGAAGCCCAGGCCTATGTCGAGGTTGTTAATCCCCTCGAGCACCTTTTCGCCCAGTCCACCCGCAGCAATCATACCCGCCACGACAACCATCGAGAGGGCCATCATGATGGTCTGATTCACCCCGTTGAGAATGGTCTTCATCGCCAGCGGGAGCTCCACTTTGAACAGCAGCTGGCGGTTCGTAACGCCGAATGCCCGCGCAGCCTCCACCAGATCCTGCGGCACCTGCTGAATACCGAAGGCTGTCAGGCGAACAGCCGGTGGCATCGCAAAGATTATCGTAGCAATAGCCCCCGGCAGCTTACCAATACTGAAGAACAGCACCGCCGGAATCAGGTACACAAAGGCCGGCATGGTCTGCATCAAGTCCAGGATGGGCCGTATGACCCTATTGGCCCATACGCTCTTGGCCGCCCATATCCCCATGGGTATAGCAATGGCCAGCGCCACCACCGTCGACACGATGATCAGCGCCAGCGTCTCCATCGTCTCCAGCCAGAAGCCCATCAGGTATATAAGCGCAAAACCCAGCACGGAGAATACCGCCATCCCCTTGCCCACCTTGAAGTAGGCCAGCACGGCGAACAGCCCGATGATAACGTAGAAGGGCATGAACAGCAGCACCGCCTCTACCCCCTCGATGAAGCCATTGCCCGTGTCCTTGATGAAGTCAAAGACCGGACGCCCATGCACCATCAGCCAATCAACGCAAAGCTCAACGTATTTCCCTATATCTATAATCTTCTCCATGCCTACAGCTCCAATGCCTTTTGTTTCAAATCCTCTACCTCACCCGTGTCAAAGCGCGTAGCCTCGCTGATCAACGACACCTGCGTAACCACCCCCTTGAGCCTACCCGTCGCCTCGTCCACCACCGCAATCGGCGACTTCGTCTCCGTGATGCTAGGCATCATCTCCTCCACCGTGAAGTGCGGGTAAACGCTCGGCACCTCCCGGCGGATTAGCGGCTCCAGATCCGTCTCTCCCCGCTTATCGGCCGCCAGCAGATCCTGCAGCCAGACGAAGCCCAGGAAAACCTTCTTATCGTCCACCACCGGCAGGACATCCAGCGAGGCCGAACGCATCTTCCGCAACGCCCCCTTCGTCCCATCCTTGGGCACCCGGCAGGTCGTAATCTTCTCGAACATCAGCGAACCCGCCGTCGTAATGCTCTTGCGATCCACCTTCTCCACGAAGGCCTCCACGTAGTCGCTCGCCGGGTTGGTGATGATCTCCTCCGCATTGCCAATCTGCTCTATCACCCCATCCTTCATGATCACGATGCGGTCGCCCAGCTTGATGGCCTCATCCAGATCGTGCGTGATGAACACTATGGTCTTATGCAGCTTACCCTGCAGGTCCAGCAGCTCATCCTGCATATCCGACTTGATCAGCGGGTCGAGCGCCGAGAAGGCCTCATCCATCAGCAGCACCTCCGGGTCGTTGGCCAGCGCACGCGCCAAGCCCACCCGCTGCTGCATGCCCCCCGAGAGCTGCGAGGGGTACTGCTGCTCAAAGCCCGCCAGACCGACCGTCTCCAGGGCCGACTGCGCCTTCTGCAGACGAACCTCCTTCTCCTCCCCCTTGATCTCGAGGCCAAAGGCCGCATTCTCTATCACCGTACGGTGTGGCAGCAGGGCGAACTTCTGGAACACCATGCTCATCTCCGTCCGCCGCACCTCCAGCAGCTCCTTATTATTCTTCTTGGTGATATTCTCCCCATTGAGAAAGACCTCGCCAGCCGTCGGCTCTATCAGGCGGTTTAGGCATCGCAGCAGGGTCGACTTCCCGCTCCCCGACAGTCCCATGATGACGAAGAACTCGCCAGTCTTAATCTCAAAACTCGCCCGGTTCACCCCAACAGTGCAACCGGTTCGCTCCAGTATCTCCGCCTTGGAGCACCCCTCCTCCAGCAGCTTCAGGGCTTCCTCCTTCCGCTTACCGAAGATAAGCGTGAGGTCCTTAACCACTATTTTCGTCTCAGATGTCGTCATTACCTATAGTTTGTCGCACCCCAAATATGCCAGGTAGCACAGGAACATGCATTTCTCCTGCAAAGGTACGAAATTCAGTACAGATACAAATAGGCACCCAGAGGATTACTCCACCCCGAAGGTAGGGAAAAGGCCTCTATCCACCCGGACAATTGGGAGCCTAAGTGGAGGGGGCGTGCCGCCGGAGCTGCACGGGGCGGGGAAAACCCGCCGATGGGAAAAAAGCAAAGGGCGGAACGAACAAGACGCTCCGCCCGAGGTTGTGATTCAGCTGGGGCTCGAACCCAGGACCCTATCCTTAAAAGGGATATGCTCTACCAGCTGAGCTACTGAATCATCTATAGAATAGCTACACTACCCGACCCCTCCGTCTCATTTGCGGTGCAAAGGTAGTGCTTTTTTCTGGACTACCAAACTCCAGGGGCGATTTTTCCTCTGCACACCGCCTGCATCCCCCTAGTTCTTCTCCACCGGCAGCTGCTCCAGGTACACGAAGCTCCGCTGGGCCGACACCCCATCACGCTGCACCGCCAGCCTGCAGGCCTCCAGTGCCTTCACGAACTCCCGGGCCTTCTTCCTCTCCTCCCCCTTGCTCGTGTTGACCGCCACCTGCGCAATGTCCTTGTAGTGCCGTATGAGCTGCACCAGCTGCTCGCTGCTGGTGGTCAGCGTCATGCTGCGATCTCCTATCTCAAAGGTGCCCTCCTTGTAGGGGCCACGGTAGGTAATCACAACCTCCTTACGCTGGGCCGCCACCGAGGAGTAGGGTACCAAAGGCCCCGTGCCCTTCTCGAACTCCCCATCAACCACCCGCTTGATCAGCCGAACGTAGCCATCCCGCTGGAAGATCCACACCTGCGGCGTACCCATAGAGGTGCGCAACGCCCCGAGCGGCTCGCCGTCCCCCTCGGGTGAATAGGCACCACCACCCTCCCCGAAGAACTCCACCCCGGTGAGCTCCCATCGATTCTCCAGTCTGGGCTCCCAGGACTCAGCCGCCTCCTCGTCCTTCCCGCAGGAGGCCACCCCCAGGCATAG
>PDRH01000111.1 GCA_002748015.1 Bacteroidota bacterium
TGCGCCACGTACCTCCTTATACATTGGGGTGTCGCTCAGCACCCTAAAACGAGAGTCCCAACGATTAATTCGACTGGCCGACTTGATGCCCCAGCCCTCCTCGAACTGGGTGTCCATCCCCCCCTTCTTCAGCACCATCTTCTTGGCCATTTCTATCCCCCGGGGCGAAAGATAGTCGAAGTAGACCTCGCACTGCTTGAAGTAGTCGGCCAGGCTGACGAAAAAGCCCCTTACTTGTGCCTCGGAGAAGTACATGAGCACCCCACCTGCAAGGAAAAGCACTCCATCGTTCACCTCAATCTGCCCGAAGTAGTCGATATCCAAAAAGGAGGAGGCTATGTACCGATGCCTTTCCCCCTGCTCATCGCCCATGAGCTGACGGCGGATTTCTATCACGTCGGGCAGGTCCAGCTCGTAGAAGAGGATTTGGCCATTATCCACACGGCTAAAGGTAGTATCCATGCCACACCCGAGGTTGACGATGGTCGCCCTAGGATGCTCGGCGATAAAGCGCTTGATCGTCCTATCCGCGAAGAGGCTACGGGCTATCCACCCATGCTGCGACATCTCCTGAGTCTTAGCAATGGTGTCAAAATCGTAGTCTATGCGGGCGATAACCTCCACGGCCTTCCGATCGATGAGGCGCGGCCTGGCCTTCTTGGTCTCATAGGCCCGCCCCCACAGGGGGAGGAGGAAGGTCTCCTGCACGCTCCCTCTCTTTACCTTGAACTTCTTCTTCTTTGCCATGTTACCTTGTGCTGATTGTCTACCCTCCGTCTGGGCCTTACGATTTATGCATTGGGGCTTCGCCTACTGCTCTTCCCCGGCCTGCAGATGCACCATGCCCCCGACATTGAGCCTATCGCTCAGGGCGAGGATGGAACGCTCCAGAAAGGGTAGACCCCGGCGTATATCCCTATACATACGGGTATACTCGCGAACCCTAAAGCGGGAATCCCACTGCGCGATGGCGTGAGCATCCTTCACGCCCCACCCCTCAGGAATGATGGTATCCATGCCGCTCTGCTTGATGATAGACCGCTTGATGGTCTTGAGGCCGAGGGGGGAGACCACATCGAAATAGAACTCGCACCGCTTGAAGTAGTCTGTCGCCTCGATGAAGAAGCCCTTGATCTGCGCCTCGGAGAAGTACATGAGCACCCCGCAGGCGGTGAAAAGGAGGCCATCCTCCACCCGTATCTTCTCAAAGTAGGCGGTGTCCAGAAAGGAGGTGGCGATGCTTACATGCCGCTCCGTATCCGGCTCAAAGAGGGCGCGCCGGATCTCTATCACATCCGGCAGATCCAGCTCGTAGAACATCTGCTGGCCGTTGTCCACGCGGTAGAAAGTGGTATCCAAGCCGCAACCGATGTTAACGATCGTACCCCGGGGGTGCTCGGCGGTAAAGCGACGTATCATGTCATCGATGTACATGAGACGGGCTATCGCCCCATTCTGCGCCAGCCCCTGCAGCCAGCTAGGCTCGGGAAAGTCGTAGTCTATTCGATCGATAATCTCCACCGCCTTGGGGTCCTTCATCCTGGGGTTCGCACGCTGACTCTCGTAGGCACGCCCCCACAGGGGTAGGAGCAGGGTTTCCTGTATGCTCCCGCTCTGTAGCTTATACTTCTCTGCCATAAATCCGTTGTTACCGTTAAATCCCACACCCAGGGAATGGGTTCGCTATGTAGCTAGGCAAAGGTAGCACTTTCCCACTATTTGGAACGCATACAGACGCATTTCCCTACTTCCACCATCCCTGGACGGCCGGCTGAAGAGTTGATGTTTAAAAACTTTTTCTACCTTTGTACCTAGGTTAGGTGGTTTGCCGAGCCTAGTCAGCGCACAGCAGACCTAGGGCAAGCCACTCTGGATGAAAAACAACAAAGGATACATGAAACACGCACTTTACTACGTACGCCCCGTTATCGCCGCAACCGATAGCCGGGTGGACTACGACATCCTCTCGCAGGCCAGGGAATTCCACGATGAGGGGGATCACCTCAAAGCGATACATGCATACATAGACTTCCTAGACCCCGACTTCCGCAAGATGTACGGGAATAAGATGGGCACTAAGTTCGTCATCCCCCACGGGTCTATCATCGTTAACATCGAAGTGCGTGACGATTGGTTCTACGTATGGGCAGACTTCCTGAACATCCCCGAGCAGGGCAAGATAGCCATGCTTCGCCAGGTAGCGGAGCTGAACTCCGGTCGCTTGATGCTCGCCCGCTTCGTGATGCACGAGGGCAAGCTGCGCATAGAGTACCACTGCCCCGTAGAGCACACCCATCCGGACAAGCTGGTGTCGCTCTTCCGCAACATCTGCTACGTGGGCGACAAGTACGACGATGAATTCTGCACGCAGTTCGGCGCAACGCGCGTCTACGAGCCGCAGATTCGCCCCTACTCCCAGGAGGAGGTTAAGCGGGTGTACGATGCCTTCAAGCTCACCTCGGCCAAGGCCATAGAGGATGCCGCACAGAGCATCAAGGACAGAAACCTCGGCGAGGCATGGGCGCAAATCTCCATGGCCTTTAGCCAGTTCGAGTTCTACGCCCTGCCGAAGGGTTCGCTGGAGGCCGAGTGCGAGGATGCCCTCGAGGCGCTCGACGAGGACCTCCCAATACCCGAGCGTGTTGCCATCGCCACCAAGAAGCTCGAGGAGATGATGGCCCGCCCAATGGAGGAGTTCGCTAAGGACCTCTACTACACCCAGAACCTCACCCCCCTCAAGGGCAACGCCACGATGCAGACCCTACAGGAGTACTTCGAGGACGTAGTGGACGTGTGCAAGCAGGCCATGGATGCGAATGACTACCCCTACGTTACGACCCGCTTCTCGCACCTAATCTACAAGATATACAACCTCTTCGAGGTGTCTCCAGCCATCCATACCCTCTTCTCGAATGTGCTAGAGGAGGTGAGCAACAAGCCGGTTCAGGAAGCCGCCCAGAAGCTCTTCGGGCTAGGTATTTCCATTATGAACGGTGACATAGACCTGGACGACTACGAGCCGGAAGAGGGTGGTAGCAGCCCGAGTAGCGAAGGCGCAGACCATGGCGTAGACCTCGAGGCCATGCAGCAGGCTATGGCTGAAGCCATGCAGAAGGGTGATATGCAAGAATACATGCGCCTGGCCATGGAGATGCAGCAGGCAATGCAGCAACACTATAACTCATAAGGAAGAAGCAAGAACATGAATCAAGAGACATTCAGCGCAGTATTTCAGATTACGCACGCAGGGGGATCAGGGAGCTGCTTCTACCTTAGCGACAAAAAGCTATTCGTTACCAACTACCACGTAGTGGCCGGCTTCAAGCGGGTGGCCGTGCGCGACCAGGAGCAGAACGCCTTCCTGGGAAGGGTCATCGTGGTCAACCCCGACCTCGACCTCGCCCTGGTAACCGTAGACCAAGATTTCCAGGGTATTCCCAAGCTCGAGCTAGCACCCGATGAGGGGCCGGGCATCGGTGATCGGGTACACGTAGCAGGCTTCCCCTTCGGCATGCCCTTCTCCGTAACCGAGGGAACCATCTCCGCCCCCAAGCAGCTCATGGAAGGGCGGCACTACCTGCAGGTGGACGCAGCCGTAAACCCCGGCAACTCGGGAGGCCCCATGTTCAACCAGGACGGGCAGGTAGTCGGCGTAACCGTATCCAAGTTCCAGAACGCCGACAACACCGGTTTCGGTATCCGCATAGAGAACCTCCGCGAGCTCCTCAACAGCATTGAAGAGCTAGAGCGCGACTCCTTCCACCTGCAGTGCCACGGTTGCGACGACCTCATAGAGAAGCAGCAGGACTACTGCCCCAACTGCGGGGAGAAGCTCGACAAGACGCTCTTTGAAGACCGGGAGCTATCCCCCTTCACGGAGTTTTGCGAGGAGGCCATCAAGTCCCTGGGCATCGACCCCGTCATTGCCCGTATCGGCTTTGAGAACTGGGAATTCTACTGCGGGAGTAGCCGTATTCGCATGTTCGACTACGACGACACCTACCTCTTCTGCACCTCGCAGATAAACCTCCTGCCCAAGAAGAACCTTGAGCCTGCGCTAAGCTATATCCTGACCGAAGACTTGTACCCCTACAAGCTGGGTACAGACGGCCGCGAGATCTACCTCATGTACCGTCTGCACCTGGCCGACATCACGGCAGACTCGGCCGAGGAGGTACAGCGCAACATCGCCGGCCTAGCACAGAAGGCTGACGACCTCGACAACTTCATGGTGGAGGAACTCGGCTGCGAGTTCACCGTACACTCCAAGCTGGAGAACGAGCAGTAGGACGCAGGCAAAAGCCCCATGAAAGCCGGGCTTAAGCATAGAAAACGAGAAGCCCCGTGGCGTTGCCACGGGGCTTTCTATTATACCCTTATCAGTAGCCCAGCTAGCTCATCTTCGTACCGGCGGGGATGATATCATCCACGAAGGTAACCATGCAATGCTCGTTGAAGGTCGTGGCCAGCAGCATACCCTGGCTGCTAACCCCAGCGATGCGCGACGGCTTGAGGTTCACCACCACCAATATCTTCCGGCCGATGAGGTCCTCCGGCTGGTAGTACTTCTTGATGCTAGAGACTATCACCCGTTGCCCCTTCCCATCGAAAACCGTTATCTTGTAGCAGCTATGCGACTTGCGGATCTCAGCGCACTTCAGCACCTCGCACACCCGCACATCGATGCGCCCGAAATCCTCTATGGTTATTTCCGGTGCAAAGTCCTCCACCACGATGTCAGTATTCACCTCAACCTGCTTCGCAGGGCAGGCCGATGCCTGCTGGGCTTGCTCTAGCTCCTGCTCGGCCTTCGCTTCCTCCTCCGTCTTGGGGTGCGAGAAATCCAGCAGATGCAGATAGCTCTCCGGCGATACGGCGTAGAGGAAGAGATAGAGCCGTGGCCCCTTCTCATTGCCTATCAGCAGCCTGTACACATTCTGGAAGAAGCGCATCTGTATCTTCTTGACCGACTTGTCCTCCCGCTCCAGCCCCCGCAGGTCGCGGCAGATGGCGTAGAGCTTCGACTGCAAATCCTCCAGCGAGTACTCGCTATTCTTCAGGTAGTCGAAGAGGATGGCCACCTCCTGCCGCTCCTCCTCCGAGAGGGTTTCGTACACCTCCCAGTTGCGATGCTCACGCAGACGGTTGAGGCTCTCCGGTGCGCACTCCACCAGCCAGTTCTGCGCCAGCTGCAGACGCTCCCGCAGCACCTCAACGGGGTAATCATGCCCTATCTTGGAGAGCAACACCCTCGTCAGCTCTATATCGAAGTTCACCACCGAGCCCAGCTGGGCCAGCAGGCTGAAGGGCACCAGATCAACCTCCCGTCCCTCTATACCCACGAAGGACATGATGGCCTCTGAGAGTTCCGTAGCCTTGCCCTCCTTCACCTGCGTGAGCATGTTGTCAAACTCAAAGTACTGGCGCAGGATGCCATCATCAAAGCAGAAGTCGAATTCCTTGGTAGCCTCAGCACGGGCATAGAGCCAGAGCAGCACCTCCGGCTGGTATATCTTCAGCAGGGTCGTTGGCGTGAGGTTCAGCCCCGACGAACCCGACATCTTCCCGGCCGAACCCTTGATGCCCACGAAGCCGTAGCCCTGGAACACCGGGGCATCGTAGCCAAAGATCTCCTTGGCTATAACCTTGCCCACATCGTAGCTCCCCCCCGGGCTGGCGTGATCCTTGCCCCCCGGCTCGAAGTCCACCCCCTCGTACTGCCAGCGCATGGCCCAGTCCACCTTCCAGGCCAGCTTGCAGTTCGACTCCGCCTTGAAGTCGAAGTCGGCGCAGTGGCCGCACTTGCACTGGTACTGCGCCACCATGCTCTCGTCCGAGAAGGCCTTTATCTTGGTGGTATCCCGCCCGCACTCGCCGCAGTAAATGCCCACGGGGTAGTAGCGCTCCCGCTCCCCCTCCTCGGCCGCCTGCGTACGGAAGCGGTCTATAATGTCAAAAATCTCCCCCCGCTTGCGTAGCGCAAAGAGTACCCCCTCCCTATACTTCCCGCTGCGGTACATATCGCCCTGGTAGCGGAAATCCAGCCCCAGCTTGAAGGGCTTCACCGACTCCTCGAACTCCCGCTCGAAGTACTCCGCGTAGGTCTTGCAGTCCGACTCGCCCGCAAAGGGGTTCGGCAGGTCGACGTACGGTCGCCCGATATGCTCCTCGAAGCCCTCGGTTACCTGCTCCACGTTCTTGGGCACCTTCCGTAGGCGGTCAAAATCATCCCAGGAGAATAGCAGACGTGCCTTTCGCCCCCGCTTACGCAGCGCCTTGGCCACGAATAGGCTCGTCGCCACATCGCGGAAGTTACCGATATGCACAGACCCCGAGGGGCTAATACCGGCCGCGCAAACGTACTCCTCCTTGTCCGGATTCCTCTTGATTATCTGGTCGGCAATCCTGTCCGCCCAGTGTAGTATCTTCGTTTCCATCTTTACTGCATTCATCATACCCCACCTACACCGCGTAGCGAGGCGCAAACTAGCGGGTAAAAGTACAACTTTTGGGGCAATTCAAAAGGAAGGACTATACGCAGGGCAACAGGCCACCCACCGCAAGCGTAGGTTTTGAAAGTATGGTTAATCCTGCTACTTTTGTAGAGCCTAACGATACCCAAGGCTACTACCTAAACTAAGCATGCCGAATGTATTACACATTACTCGCCCACCTATACCACCCAATAGCCACTCTACTGCAGACCAACACCGCCCCCACCAGAACTGTAGAGGCCAACCTTGCGGCGAACCTTCAGCGACGCATAGGGAGCATACTGGAACGACTCTTCGATAGGGTAGGCAACTCCTCCATGCTGATAGGCCTCTTCATTGCGGGCATCGGGCTAGTGATGCTCATTGGGGTGCTCATGGATGCCGACTGGATGCTAGAGGGGGGAAATGGACGCCACAACATAGCCTCGATAAGCCGACGCTACGGTCGGAAAACCGCACGAGTGCTAATGGGTTTGCTAGCCGGAGCATTCCTGGCCGGCGGCCTGATATTCGCCGCATGGGCGCATTTCACCACGAAGGAATAGCAAGCCAAAAACCAGCAAGACGCAAATACGTACCACACCATGGGAACTCAAGCGATACCCTGCCCCGAATGCGGGCACATGAAGTACTTCGAGGGGCTATGCAATGGTTGCCGGCAGAAGGAAATTCGCAAACGCTACCTAGCCATGAGCGAGACGGAGGTCGCCCAAACCATCGAAGAGCTACTCGCCAGCATTGAGCGCATCCAAGAGGCCAAGGAGCTAGACGCATTCTGGGCGCTGCTGGCCTATAGGGACATCAACACCGCAAGGCTCGCCCAGGCGGCCTACGAGAAGGACATATTCTGGCCCGGCGAGCTATACCGCGATGCCCCCCTAGAGGTGGTAGAAGGGCTTATCGCCAGGCTAAAGAACCCCAAATGCAAAGAGGCCAACGACATCCTCTGCTGCCTAGCCAAGCGCGGCGGGGAGGAGGTCTTGGCCTGCTTCCAGGAGCTGGAGGCGCATCCCCTACCCTGGCGCGCCAAGCTCTACGTTGACCCCTCGAGGTATGCCCACGAGGGCGGATGGACCTTCACCCCGGATGGGAAGGTACACCGGCTCGCCCCGGCGCATTGCTATACGCTCGAGCCGAGCGAGCATGAGGACGGAGCGGTAAGAGTCGCCCAGCTACGCCACGACACCTGCGAGCACTGCGGCTGCCGGCTGGTGGACATACTCCGCCTGGACGGCCAGGACGAGCGGCTATCCTTCCTGGGATTAGAAGGCAGGATACACCTCCCGCTATGCCCAAGCTGCGTCACACTGTCCGAGCACGCCCTCATACGCTACACGCCCAACGGCGAGAGCACCTCCGAGCTAAAGGATCTCGAAGATGAGGAAGAGCGCCTCCTACCGCCGGAGGAGCTACAGGGGATGGCGAGCAAGGGGCTATGCCTCTCTCAGGAGGAGGCCCCCCTCTACTTTGCGCATGGAGGCGCCCCCACCTCAACCATTGGTGGCATGCCAGACTGGGTGCAGGATGCCGAGTACCCCACCTGCCCCGACTGCGGGCGGACCATGCGCTTCCTCGGGCAAATCGTATGGGAGCAAATCCTAGACCAGTACGCAGAGGGAACGCTCTTTCTCACCTACTGCCGGGAGTGCCGGGTAGCCATCGCCATGCACCAGCAGACCTAGCCGCCCGCGGCGCCGCACATAGCGTGCTTACCACCCAGATTCGACAATGGAGGCTCGGGGTACGAGGCTACTCCTCCATCCAATCCCGACGGCGCAAGCTAAAGGGGATGCGGCCAATAGAGATCGCCCGATCCACCCGCCCGATCGTCTCAGTAAGCTCCGCAAGGGTCTCCTCATAGTCATCATAGAAAAGGTAAACCTTAAGCATCTTCCCCCTAGGCATTTCGAGGAAAACCCGTACCTCCCCCCCGCTTCGCACCTCTAAACACCAGCGTATGCCGCGTAGCCCATGGAGCCAGTGGAGCACCCGACGCTCGAATATAGCAGCCCCGAGCTGCCGGTCGAGAGAAGCCTGCACCTCCCCGAAGAAACCAGGTATCCCCATGATAAAAGCGCACATATGCTCCTCGGATGGTAGTCCCGTTTCCAGATTGAAGTTAATTACACCATCAAAACCGGTAAGATAAAGATCGAACCCCCTCGCATGCCCCCGAATAGATACAAGCACATCCCCCTCAAACGTCGTACCCGTGGCTACCCAGTGCTTAGCCCCCTTAATCGCCCGTTTTTCAAACCTAATACCCCTCGGGCACCATCTCCGCATCATGGCCATATAATCCTCTATCAGACCTGCATGATGGTGCTCCCGGGGTAGCATCCGATCGACATATCCACACATAGCCATCACCCAGTGTGGGTTGCTTCTATAGTACGCAGGGTACAAGGACGATCGCCTGCGAACCACACCCCACTTCATCCGGGCCGGGGTGGGCACCACCTCCATGATAACCCACGCAGCGTAAAACATCCCCTTCACCATCTGAATGGTATCCATTACATGGCCGGCTGAACGCACCACTCCCTCATAGGGGAGCGACAACTGAACGTAGGTTATAGGCGCAAGCTGCACCCGCAGAACATAGCCCCTACGCCGCTCTTCTACTCGAAAATCGTAGCCCTTGGACTTCAGCGAACCCAGCACGAGCGGCTCAAAAGCGACACTCGCCACCTTCTTGAGCTTACCCAGCTTCAGCTCCTGCCGCTCATCCTCAGCGATGCGTTGCAGATAGTCCGCGCAGAAAGAAGGGAAACCGATCAGCAGCTCCCGAGCCTCCTCCAGGAGATGCTTTCGCCTGCTGAAGCCAAGACCATCCGAGCTAAGCTCCAGGAAGAAGGGATAGATGAAACCTTCCTGCCAGGAGTTGACCAGCATAAGGACAAGCTGCCCATTCAGGCGATAGCCAATATGCGTCACCATCCCCCGCTCATCGCGACTGACCTCCTTCTCCATGCTGGGGCTGTCCCATGCGGCAATCGTTTCAAACTCGTAGGCCAGGGCGCGGGGATGATGCACCCGATTGTAGCACCTACGCCTCCCGCCAAATACCCTACGGAGAAAACGTCTCATCTCTCCATTCCATAGGAACTGCCGCTGCTCGCTCAGCTCCTCCAGGGCATCAGGGCGAAAGCGAGCCAACTCCTCCGGAGAAAGCGGTGCACCGGGCAAAAGCTCGCGCGCAACCATAGGCAACGATAGGGGCGGAGGATGTGCCACCACACGAAAGCCCCTACTGCAGTACTCCTCCACCAGCTCATCCGTATCCTGCAGATTGTAGCACTTTCCCCGTTTGGCTCGTCCCAGCGTCCCTATTGCCCCCTGAATAACCACGTAATCAGCTAAATCCGCCTCGACTTCGCAAAACAGACCGCTGTCCCTATTCTCTAGATACTTCATACTCGCAAAGCTTACGTGCTAAGTTAAGGCTTCTCCGCAAGAAAAGCAAGCTACGGATACGCACGCCCAACAGCGACTACCGAACGCTCTACTCGACCAGACTGGTAGCGCACAGCACGCCGTACAGCCCCACCCAGATGCCTTCGATAGATACGCCCCCAGGGAGAGGATGGTTCCACCAATTGAGCAGGCCATTGCAACGATTACAGCACCAGTGCATACAGCATCCGCCTAGGGGTCCCCTCCCTATTTCTCCGGAGAAATAGGGAGGGGACCCCTAGGCG
>PDRH01000112.1 GCA_002748015.1 Bacteroidota bacterium
AGACGGTGGTGCCCGAGGAAATCCCGCCGACTTCCATTCTACGTGAGTTTCTGGGGGGTAGCTCCTTCTCCTACAGCTAGGGTGAAAAATGCCCTCGTGGCGTCTTGGTCTATATGATTTTGCGATGGAATTAGTACCTTTGCCCCCTAGTAGCGACTAAGATGGCGTGGCGGGTCTTTGCGCTGCGCCCAGATGAGAATGTATGTTTAAAGGCTTTGCACTTGGTTTTTACTCCCTAGTGGTGCTGGTTGTCAGCCTACTCTCTGGCGATGCTGTTCAGCTGGCCATGACGGTAGCCCAGGAGGTTACCGCCGGTTCGGATTTTGATGTCAGCGTGCATGTGGAGAAGGATGATGAGCTGGAGGGCTTTGCGCGCTTTCAGGCATCGCTGCCCCGTGGGCTGAAGGCGGTGGAGGGGGAGGGGCGCAATGCCGATTTTCGCTATGCTGATAAGCGGGCGCGCTTCGTCTGGATGCGTATGCCCGCGGTTTCCGATTTGGACCTGGTGTATAAGGTGCATGTGGATAAGCGCCTACGTGGGGAGTTTGAGCTGGGTGGTGAGCTGTCCTACATTTCTCAGAATGAGCGTAAGGTGGCCGTACTGGAGCCGCAGAAGATAGTGATAGTGCCTTCGCCGGAGGTGCCGGCCGAGGAGCAGCTGGACCTGGATGAGTTCCAGAAGTCCATACCCGCCCAGCGCGATGTGTCCATAGCGCAGTCGCGGGTGCGTTGCGTGCGGGAGCGCCCCATCAAGGTGGGCGATGGGGAGGATCTCATAGTCCGTATCCTGGTTAACCGTGGCGAGGCGCTGAAGTTTGCGAAGATAGAGGAGAAGCTGCCGGCGGGCTATACGGCCGAGCCGGTGGAGACGCGGGAGGCGATTTTCTCGATAGAGGAAGGGATGGTGAAGTTCATCTGGATGAGCCTACCGACGCAGCAACGCTTCTCCGTTTCGTACCGTCTTATTCCCCAGAGCTCCAAGTCGAAGGAGCCAACGTTGGTGGGTAAGTTCTCGTTTGTAGAGAACGATGCCACGCGTGTGATCAACATCGTGCAACGCGGGGCGACGGTGAGTTCGCCCGGTGATCTTGAGAAGTTCTTCTCGCAGGGTAGCGGTGCATCCGCTATGGAGGAGGGTGAAGGTGTTGGTAGCGGGCGTCGTGGGAAGCCCAGCGCTGGGCGCAAGCGTGGGCGTAAGCCTAGCCGTCGTCGTGGGCTAGACCCCGCGAGCCAGTCGGGGCAATCCGGTTCGGGGGCGGCACGTAGGCCAGCCCGTCGGCCTAGCGGACGGCAACGGCCGAGTAAGTATGGGCCAAGCCCCTCCATGTCGCAGTATATGCTGGCCCCTGAGGAGGGTATATACTACCGGGTTCAGGTGGCGGCGGGGCATAGGCCGATTAATGTTAACCGCTACTTCAAGCGCCTGTCGCTCAATGCGGATGTTCGCACGGAGTGGATAAATGGGTGGTATAAGTACTCGGTGGGTATGTTCCGGGTATACCATCAGGCGAGGGATTACCGGGTGAAGATCTGGAACACCACGCCGATAAACGATGCCTTCGTTGCGGCCTACAACAACGGGCGGCGCATAACGGTGCAGGAAGCGCTCATGATAACCAGCCAGAAGTGGTATCGCTAGCCCATGATTAGATTCTCCTCTGTACGCTCGGCGCTCGGCTTCTGCCTCGCACTGCTCCTGCTGGTGGGTATCTCGCCGGTGGGCATGGCGCAGGATGTGGAGGAGTTCTACGCCAAGATGCTCGAGAAGGAGGTTGAGGTGGTAGACCCTGTGAAGCGCCCGGAGATTGGGATCAGCGCCGGGATGATTAACTTCTTCGGCGACATCAAGTTCCGTGCGGACAACGGTATGCGTGGCAATCTGGGGGCGACCGTGAGCGTGGGTACGCTGATAGGTTCGGCCCGCCAGATGCGGATGAATGTAACCATCATGTTCGGCCAGCTGGAGGGGCAGGACTGGGAGAAGTCCTACGTGATGAATAGCTGGGAGGAGCCGGTTACGGTGAATGATGAGATATGGTATCCGAGTACGGCGTTCAAGACGCAGTTCTACGAGATAGGTTTTAGCTGGGAGTACAATTTCTGGCATTTGATAGGTAAGCGGAAGACGGTTCGCCCGTATATGTCCTTCGGGGGCGGGCTGATGATTTTCACGCCCAAGGGTGACTATAAGAATGATGATAATGAGTTCTACCGCTACTGGGAGGACGGTACGATTCATCTCTATGCAGCGGACGATCCCCTAGCCCCTGCGGATCGGAAGGGGTTGCTGGTGAGTCGCGATGGGGACTATGAGACGGACCTGAAGAATACGAATCTCTACGGGATTAGCCCCTTCCCGCCTGTTACCGCGGTGTTCCCCTTCGAGCTAGGGGTGGATATGTACCTCTCGGAGCGGGTGTATGTGCGGCTGTTCACCTCCCTGCATGTTACGATTACGGACCTTCTGGATGGCTACAACAAGGATGTGGCCGAGCACTACGGGATGGAGGATAAGCTCCCGATTGATATGTTCATGTATACTGGGCTTGCGCTGCACCTGGACCTCTTCTCGCAGAAGGAGGCCTACATCATGGACCAGGAGTTTGCCGATATTCAGGACTTTGACTACGAGGTATTCCTGGCCGACCAGGATCACGATGGCGTGCTAGACCATCTTGACCAGTGTCCGGATACGCCTGAGGGGATAGCCGTTGATTCGGTTGGTTGCGCCAAGGATACGGATAGGGACGGTGTGCCGGACTACCTGGATAAACAGCTGAATACGCCCGAGGGCAAGCCGGTGGACGGCGATGGGGTTTCTATGACTGAGGCTGACCTGACGCTGCCGCAGGATATCCAGCCCTTGGCGCGGGATAGGGTTAGGCAGTATACATCCATGTCGAAGGAGTGGTCGAAGGTCTACACCTTTGAGAGTAAGCAGATACCCGAGAAGTTCCTCATTGTGGATATGGATGGGGATGGGTACATCTCCTACGATGAGGTGATCAAGGCGGTCGACGACTTCTTCGTCGGCGATAGTAGCTTTACGCCTGACGACATTTACGAATTAAATGCCTTCTTCTTCGCGCAGTGATGATTATTCAAGTGAATGCTTTTGATGCAAGACCGCAAGCCTCTTTCTTTTGGGGCAAGCGGTCTTTTTTTTGTCCCCGTGTCAGGGTTGTTACGGGGACGATTGGTGAGAACAGAAATGGTCCAGCAGGACAGATTAGGTAAACTAAAAATGGAGGATTAGTATTGTGAAGAAAACTGGTATTCAGATGCCTGACACTTTTGTCATCATCTTTTTCGTGGTGGCTGTAGCGGCCCTGCTCACCTACCTGCTCCCGAAGGGGCATTTTGAGACGGAGAAGATTACCTACGAGGTGAATGGCACGGAGAAGAGCCGTACGGTCATCAAGGATGGCACCTTTGAGTACGTGGTGGACGAGGAGGGTAAGCCGCAGAGGGTCGGTGCGCAGCTCTTCGAGGCGGATGGCGATGGGCGGCCCGGCTTTTTCAACTACATGTTTGAGGGGCTGGTAACCGGCGATAAGTGGGGGTCAGCAGTAGGTGTAGTGGCCTTCATCCTGGTGATAGGTGGTGCTTTCGGTGTGCTCATGCATACGGGGGCGATAGAGGCGGGGATCTTCCGCCTGATAAAGCGGATGGCGGGCAAGGAGATACTGCTGATTCCCGTGCTCTTCCTGCTCTTCTCTTCGGGTGGGGCGATCTTCGGCATGGGAGAGGAGTCTATCCCCTTCGTGATGATGGTTATCCCGATGGTGATAGCGATGGGCTACGACTCCATCGTGGGGATTATGATTACTTTTGGCGCAACGCAGGTGGGTTTCGCCACCTCATGGATGAACCCCTTCTCCGTGGCGATTGCCCAGGGTATAGCGGGTATTCCTGTGCTTTCTGCGGCCAACTTCCGGATTGTAATGTGGTTGGTCTTCAATGTGGTGTCCATCGCCTACATCCTGTGGTATGCGGCGAGGGTAAAGAAGAACCCGGAGAAGTCGTTGGCCTACAAGACGGATGAGTACTTCCGGAAGGATCTGGCCCACAGCGAGGGTGATGAGAAGAAGTTTGGGTGGGGCGAGCGGCTGATTATCCTGACGCTCCTGCTGACGATAGTATGGGTCATCTGGGGGGTAGTAGAGAAGGGCTACTACATCCCGGAGATTGCGAGCCAGTTCTTCGTAATGGGGCTTGTAGCCGGGGTCATCGGTGTTATCTTCAAGCTCAACGGCATGAAGGTGAATGATATCGCTGGGTCGTTCAAGCAGGGGGCTGCCGATCTGCTTGCGCCGGCAATGATAGTGGGTATGGCACAGGGTATAGTGTACGTGTTGGGGGGAACTGACCCGACGCAGGGATCGGTGCTGAATACGATACTGAATGGTGCGGCCAGCAGCATTCAGGGCTTTGCGCCCGTGGTTTCGGCTACGATAATGTTCCTCTTCCAGGCGGTGTTCAACTTCTTTGTAACCTCTGGTTCGGGGCAGGCGGCCCTTACCATGCCGCTGATGGCGCCGCTGGCAGATCTCGCCGGGGTAACCCGCCAGGTTGCTGTTCTGGCCTTCCAGCTGGGGGATGGCCTGACCAACATCTTCGTGCCGACGTCGGGTATCCTGATGGCGGCCATCGGTGTGGCTCGCATGGAGTGGGGCACCTGGGCTAAGTTCATGATAAAGTTCCAGGGGGTGCTCTTTGCGCTGGCCATTATCTTCGTGGTAGTTGCCGTAATGATGGGGCTCTCCTAAGGGGGGCTGCTCAGTAGCATAAGTAGTGGGGTAGCCGTACATGAGCGTACGGCTACCCTTTTGCTTTGGGATTTTGGGGTGGAAATGACCCTTCAGCTTATCGCAATGCGCTACTCGGGGCATGCGGCGAGCCGCTATGCCTACGGGCTGCTTGCGACGCATTGGGCCGGCTAGGGGCATTTATATCGAGTGGGTAGCCCGTAGCGGCAGTCGGTTTTTTCGCTACGCTCAACAGCGCTAGCGCACCTCCCGCCCGCCCGCCAGACGCCGCGCCGCAAATAAGCAGAATTGGGGGGGTAGCAATGTAAAAGGGGCGGGCAGGTTGCTCCGGTGGTGAACCGCATTGCGCATAATCCGTTTCCATATTAGTTACTAGAATTTGCTACCTTTGTGGCCAGCTAGCCCTCCCTAATTCTGGGGCTGGGCGTGCATTTTTAAGCGCAGCGATTGAATGAAAAAGCTAAAAGTACTCTTCGTAAATCAGGAAGTCGAGCCATATGTTTCCGGCACGCAGCTTTCGAAATTCGGACTCCAACTGCCGCAGACGGCGCAGGAGAAGGGGGCTGAGGTCCGGACGTTCATGCCGAAGTTCGGGGTGATCAACGAGCGGCGAAACCAGCTCCATGAGGTCATCCGCCTCTCTGGGCTCAACCTCGTGATAGCCGGGGCGGATCATCCCCTGATTATCAAGGTCGCATCCATTCAGGCGCTTCGCCTCCAGATCTACTTCATAGATAACGAGGACTACTTCCTGCGGCGGGGAATCCTGCACGATGAGGATGGAAAGCCGTACGTGGATAATGATCAGCGTGCGCTTTTCTTCGCCAAGGGGGTACTCGAGACGGTGAAGAAGCTGCGCTGGATGCCGGATATCATCCATTGCAGCGGCTGGTTTACCTCGATGCTCCCGATGCTGGTTCGTACGGCCTACGCCAACGATTCGTTCTTCTCGAAGGTGAAGATTCTGACTAGCCTGTATGAAGACAACCTGAAGGCTCCGTTTGGTGAGCAGATAGAGGAGGCGTTGCAGTCGCTCAAGCTACCGGATAGCGTCAAGGAGGCGCTGTCTGATGCTAACCATGCGGCTCTCAACCGTATGGCCATAGACTATTCCGATGCGGTGGCCAAGAGCGATAACCTTGCCTGCGATGAGCTCCTGAGCTATGCGAGCGAGAAGGGTAAGAAGGTGTACGAACTGCTTGACCTAGAGAATATCGATGAGGTATACCAAGAGATCTATGGTAAGGAGGATTAGCGGCCTCTGGCTAGTAGCTCTAGCCTTTGCATCGCTGGCCTCTCTGCAGGCCTGCAAAAAGGAGCGCGACGAGTTCGGCGATTCCTTCATTCCCAAGGAGGAGCGTTTGCAGCTAACGGTAGTGAATGTGGAGGAGGGGATGGCCACTTCTACCGAGATGGTTGCCCCCGAGCCGATCTACCAATTCGGCGTTGCGCCGATTGGCCAGATTAAGGATGCGGATTTTGGCCAGACTACTGCAGTAGTGCTAACGGAGCTCTATCCCCTCATCCCCGTAGCACCGGAGATAGCCGAGGGGGAGCAGGTGAAGGCTACGTTCGTGTTCAATGCCCCGAAGGCCTACCAGGACGGTAAGCTCCAGCTCTCGCTCAAGCTGCTCGACCGCCGGCTGGAGGGTAAGCCCTTGCTAAAGGACTACCCGGGTGGGCGCGTCCTGCTGGAGACGGAGCTGACACCCTCGGAGGAGAAGAACAGCTTTGCCATAGAGCTAGACCCGGCCCTCTTCGACTGGACGGCCCTGGTGCTCAACAACCGGGATGAGTTTGCGAGCGCAAAAAAGTGGGTGGAGCTTTTCAAGGGGGTGCGCATGGAGGCGATCATCAGCGATGGGGGGAATGGGGCGATGTACGAGCTGAATCTTGGCGAAGAGCGCAATGGTATACTGCTGGAGTGGGAGCATAGGGGTGAGGATGGCCAGCTTAGCCCAAAGAGCGTTCTTCTCGCTCCGCTGATGCAGGAGTTCGTGCAGCGGGCTTGCTTTCTACAGACGGATGCGCAGGGGGCAAAAGCGGCGGAGGCGGCGGCCCTGCCTTCCGATGCGCAGCATTCGCAGCCGCTCTTCTACACCTCTGTAGCTGGCCAGGCTGTAGGTGTGGTTGATTTCTCCGGCTTTGCGCAAGTATGGGAGCAGAAGATGCCCATAGCCATTAGCCGGGCTGAGCTGCAGATTCCGCTGGATGCTTCCTATAGCGGCACCTACTCCGATACGCTGGTGTCTCGCCTTGAGGCTCGCCTCCGGGCTGATGCGGACTTTGTCCTCCTGCCCGATTTGCAGCCTAGCAACAACCTGTTCAATGGGCGTATAGACCGTACGAAGGGATACTACAGCCTGAATATAACGCTCTTCATCCAGAGTCTGCTGGCCGACAAGCCCAAGGAGAAGAAGATATACATCATGCCCCGGGGAATGAATCGGGGGTACGAAAGGTTGATTTTAGGGAATACGCTGGCGAGCAAACCCATGCGGCTCAGGCTAAGCTATACAGAACTATAGTATGTGTGGAATAGTAGGATATATAGGCTATCGTGAGGCGTATCCGGTAGTCATAGAGGGGCTGCGGAAGCTCGAATATCGGGGCTACGATTCGGCCGGAGTTAGCGTGCTGGATGATGGTCAGGCCCGTACCTACAAGTGCAAGGGGGATGTTGCCTCGCTGGTTGATTTTGTCGGCCAGCAGCAGCATGAAGGTACGCTGGCCATAGGCCATACGCGTTGGGCGACCCACGGGGAGCCGAGCGACCTGAATGCGCACCCTCATACCTCCATGAATGGGAAGGTTATCCTGGTGCATAACGGCATCATAGAGAACTACAAGGAGCTGAAGGAGAAGCTCACCCGCCGTGGGTATAGCTTCAAGACGGAGACCGACACGGAGGTCTTGGCCAATCTCATCGAGTACATCTACATCCGTGGTAACATCCCGCTGGAGATGGCGGTGCGCCTGGCCCTGACGAAGGTTGTTGGCGCCTACGCCCTATGCGTCTATACGCCGGAGAATGCTGAGACGCTGGTGATTGCCCGTCTGGGTTCGCCGCTGATCATTGGCGTGGGAAAGGGCGAGTACTTTGTTGCATCGGATGCCACTCCGATCTCTGAGTATACCCAGAGCGTGATCATGCTCAACGACGGGGATATGGCCGTTCTGCAGCGTGAGGGTCTGCAGCTCAAGAACACGCTCAACCAGACGCTCAAGCCGGAGGTGCAGCTCATCGACTGGGACGTGGAGAATGTTGCCCTTGGAAGCTATGACCACTACATGCTCAAGGAGATTTTCGAGCAACCCCGCTCGATAGAGGATACCCTCCGTGGGCGGATAGATGGCCAGAAGGGGGCAATAACCCTCGGGGGGCTGTACTCCGTGATGCCCCGCCTGGTGAATGCTCGTCGGCTCATCATCATAGCCTGCGGCACATCCTGGCATGCAGGCCTTGTCGGGGAGTACCTGATAGAGGACCTGGCGCGTATACCCGTAGAGGTGGAGTATGCGTCGGAATTCCGGTATCGCGAACCCATTATCTATCCGGATGATATTGTTCTGGCGATTACCCAGAGCGGTGAAACTGCCGACACGCTGGCGGCCATCAAGCTGGCGAAGTCCAAGGGGGCATTGCCGCTGGCAATCTGCAATGTCGTAGGTTCGAGCATATCCCGCGAAACGGTTGCCGGTGTGTACACTCACGCTGGCCCGGAGATCGGTGTAGCCTCTACCAAGGCCTTTACCGCCCAGGTGGCGGTTCTGGCGCTGCTCGCCCTTAAGCTTGGGGAGCAGCGTGGGACGATTAGCCCAGAGGACTTCAGGGACGGGGTGGATGAGATACTGTCCGTGCCGTCAAAAATCGGTAAGATCCTGGAGAAGAACGAGGAGGTTAAGCATATCGCAGAGTCCATGTACGAGGCGCGCAATAGCCTTTTCCTCGGCCGGGGCTACTTTTTCCCCGTCGCCCTAGAGGGGGCGCTCAAGCTCAAGGAGATTTCCTATATCCACGCCGAGGGCTACCCGGCAGCGGAGATGAAGCATGGGCCCATTGCGCTGATCGATGAGAATATGCCCGTCATCATCGTTGCAGGTAAGGATAAATCCTACGAGAAGGTGGTAAGCAACGTGCAGGAGGTCAAAGCCCGGAAGGGTAGGGTGATTGCCATAGTGACAGAGGGAGACGAGCTTATCCGGGAGATGGCCGACTATTGCATTGAGATTCCGCACGCCTCCTTCGTGGCCGAAACTTTGCTGGCCATAGTGCCTTTGCAGCTGCTGTCCTACCATGTGGCGCTCCTGCTGGGGCGGAATGTGGATAGGCCGAGGAATCTCGCTAAGTCGGTCACCGTGGAGTAGCTGTATGGTTGTTTTTTAGCCCCGTTGTAACTTTTTTATAGCTTCTACGTATAAGATAAGTAGTAGGGTCTTCTAGGTTTACCTGGAAGACCTTTTGCCTTCGGCGAGGATGTTTCTATTCGCCGGGGCAAATGTACCTTTCTAAACTGTAGTGGCTATGAAGCTTGTTAACCTACGAACGCGTACCAAATTATATTTGTCCTTTGGGATTCTACTCTTGGCATTCATTCTGAGCGGGGTGCTGTACGCCTTCTATGGTCGGCAGACATTGCGCTATAATACCGCTCTGGTTACGGTGAATCACGTAAGGGCCGATTTTATTGCGGCACGTTTGTATTTCAATGTTTTCAGCCGTAGCCAGAAGGAGAAGCTCCGTGAGAAGGGGCTGGGCTACCTGTACAGGATGAAGGAGAACGCCGACACGCTAGCCCAGTATGAGGATCCGGCCATCGTGAAGCGTGCGGAGGAGATGAAGGAGCTTTTCGAGGTTTATAAGGGCTATTTTGACACCTACATGGGGGATTTGCAGGCGGTCAATAAGGATTTGGGGCAGCTAGAGGGGCTCGGTCGGTCTTTCATCCAGAGCATGGTTGATGACGGCTATGAGGATCGTATCTTGGAAGTACTCGATGTTCGCCTGAAGGTTCGGGGTTTTTATGCTACCCGTAATCCGGGGGATTTGGACGAGGCGCTGGCCATGCTAGAGGCTACTGATTTCCCGCCCGAGAGCGTTACGGCTGGGGTGAAGTCCAATTACCAGGAGGTGCTGGCCTCGAGTATAGGTGCCTGTAAGCAGTGGAGGGCAACAGCCGCCGAGTTTACGAAGTCGGGTGAGAACATCATGGACCACCTCGAGGCGAGCGAGGCTGCGCTAGTGCAGGATGCGCAACGGATAGTGAAGGCGCTTACCATCGTTCTGCTTGTAGTCGCTCTACTGGTGGTACTCCTTGGTATCGCCTGCGCCTACTTCCTCGGTCGCTACATTACGGGGAGCTTAGGCGTGCAATTGGGCCTTATGGGTGCGCTCTCAGAGGGACGG
>PDRH01000113.1 GCA_002748015.1 Bacteroidota bacterium
GCCTTCTCGTAGGGGATTACATCAGCAATCTTGAAGAAGGCCGACTGCATGATCGTGTTCGTACGGCTACCAAGACCCACCTCGCGGGCGATGGTCGTACCATCGATGGCGTAGAAATGGATCTTCTTCTTCGCCAGAACGATCTTCATGCTGTTGGGCAGGAACTTGTAGATCTCCTCATCCGTCCACGAGCAGTTCAGAAGGAACGAACCACCCTCGGTGATCCCCCGCAGCATGTCGTACTTATATATGTACGCCGGAACGTGGCACGCCACGAAGTTCGGCGTAGTTACCAGGTAGGGAGAATGTATCGGCGTATCCCCGAAGCGAAGGTGCGAAGTGGTGATACCACCCGACTTCTTCGAGTCGTACGCAAAGTATGCCTGGCAGTACTTGTCCGTCGTCTCACCGATAATCTTGATCGAGTTCTTGTTGGCACCCACCGTACCGTCCGAACCCAGACCGTAGAACTTCCCCTGGAAGGTGTTCTCGTCCATCATGTTCACCTCCTCGCCCTGCGGCAGCGAAAGGAAGGTAACATCATCCACGATACCAATCGTGAAGTTGTCCTTCGGCTCCGGCAGCGCCAGGTTGTCGTATACGGCTATAAGCTGCGCAGGCGTCGTGTCCTTCGAGCTCAGACCATAGCGACCACCCACGATCACAGGCATCTCCTCCTCCTCGTAGAACAGCGCCTTCACATCGTTGTAGAGCGGCTCGCCCATCGCACCCGGCTCCTTCGTCCTATCCAGCACCGCAATACGCTTAACGCTCTTCGGAAGAACCTTCAGGAAGTGCTTAGCCGAGAACGGACGGTACAGGCGGACGATCAGCAGACCCACCTTGCGGCCCTGCTTCATCAGGTAGTCCACAACCTCCCGAGTCGTATCCGCAACGCTACCCATTGCCACGATAATGTCCGTAGCATCTTCAGCACCGTAGTAGTCGAACAGGTGGTACTCACGCCCGGTAAGCTTAGAAATCTGCCCCATGTACTCCTCCACAATCTCCGGTACGGCGTTGTAGAACGAGTTGCTAGCCTCGCGGTTCTGGAAGTAGATGTCCGGGTTCTGCGCAGTACCGCGGGTTACCGGATGCTCGTTGCTCAGCGCACGCAGACGGAAATCCTCTACAGACTTCCAGTCCACCATCGCCTTGAACGAATCCGTATCTATGGCCTCTATCTTCTGTATCTCGTGAGAGGTACGGAAGCCATCGAAGAAGTGTACGAAGGGCACACGGCTCTTGATCGCCGCCAGGTGCGCAACCCCTCCGAGGTCCATCACCTCCTGAACGCTACCCGTAGCCAGCTGCGCAAAGCCGGAGCTACGTACGGCCATAACATCGCTATGGTCGCCAAAAATCGATAGGGCTTGCGCCGCCAGCGAGCGGGCCGAAACGTGGAACACGCCAGGAAGAAGCTCACCAGCTATCTTGAACATGTTCGGAAGCATCAGCAGCAGACCCTGCGAAGCCGTGTAGGTCGAAGTTAGGGCGCCCGATTGCAACGAGCCATGAACAGCACCTGCTGCGCCGCCCTCGCTCTGCATCTCAACTACCTTTACCGTCTCGCCAAATATATTCTTCCGCCCGTTGGCCGCCCACTCATCTACGTACTCGGCCATCGTCGAGGATGGCGTAATCGGATAGATCGCCGCCACCTCGCTGAACATGTACGACACGTACGCCGCAGCGTAGTTACCGTCGCAAGTGATAAACTTTTTCTCTTTACCCATATCGTTTGTCCTCCTTAATGGATGTATTTCTCTACGCCGGCGGCTACGGGAGGCATCAACGTAGAAACCACCCCTAGACCACCTAGACGAGGCAAAGATATTCGCAGAGGGCATATGTTGGCACACCTACTGCGCTAAATGGAACAAGTACAAAATGGGAACTCCTTTAAGAGGACTTTACAAGAGGGTTCTTAGTTTTGGTAATCAGTGGGTTGCCAGCTCCTACGGACGAAAAGCACATGTAAAATTTTAAACCTCTTAGGCTACTTTAAAACCGTTCCAGCAGCCCTGTTCGATAGATACCCCCCCTATCGCCCCAGTTGAACCGTATTCCGCGCCTCCATGCCCCAACCAAAGCGCTTGTCCTCACGGCGTAGCCAGTACGCTGCACCGGCTGCTATAAGGCCTATTGCCACGAAGCATAGCATCGCTGGTTGGTAGTTCGTCGGGGGCACCATCTGGCCAGCCTCCTCCAGCGCAAGAACCTCCATGGGGGAGAGGTTGGTCGCATCCAGAATACGCCCAACCGCAACAGGCCCACCGAAAAGCCCCCAGTTCTCTATCCAGAAAATGAGTGAGAATGCGGTCCCAAAGCTCGCCATCGGAACTATCCGCGGCACGAGGGGCCAGACCGAGGCCGTAACCATAGCTAGCGAGAGCGCCTGTAGCAGCACGCCCACTATGGCCAGGGTAATCCCTACAGGCCCGTCCGGAAGGAAAGCGAAGATCAAATGACCGCTCATCAGCAGTAGGCTACCCACTATGCACATCGTAAGGCCATGTCCACGGCGATCCAGGCTGATACCAAAGAAGGGGGTCAATATCGCCGCCACGATGGGGTAGATGGAGAAAAGGAAACCCACCCGCATCTCGCTCAGGCCAAGCTGGTGGTGTAGCATATCCACCGCGAACTTCTGGAACGGGAAGACTCCGCTGTAGTACATCGTTACGAACAGCGCCGTCAGCAGGAACGAGCGCTTGCCCAGAAGCCCGGTTAGCGTGGAGAGGCGCATGCTTGCCCCCTTGTGATTCTCGCTGTCCCCTAGCTGAATGTCCAAGCGCCTGTCCAATAGGCAGAAGACCTGTCCACCGGCCGCACCGACCAGCAGCAGGCAGAACCCAACCAGCGCTGGCTGCGCAATCTGCGTCGCTGGTAGCAGGTCCAGCGAGTAGATGTAAACCCCCGCAAACGCCGCCAGGGCCATCCCTATGCGTGTTGTGGACATCTCTAGCGCCATGGCGGTAGCCAGCTCCCCGCCACCGAACCACTTCACCAACGACTTATTTGCCACAACCGCCATCATCGCCGAACCACTGCCGAAAATCGCATGACCCAGTGCGGCCATCTTCGCGGTACCAGGCATCATGATCCACCCCCCGTCCAGCCAGGCATGGAAACCAGTGCTACGGAAGCCCTCCGTCAAACCGTAGAACTCTATAGCCGCCCCCAGCAGCATCATGAGGCTCGTGATGAGCACGCTACCCCGAAGGCCGAGCTTGTCGACTATCAAACCCGCAAAAACCAGAAAGCCAGCAAAAACATTCAGGAAGTAACCCGAACCGCTGTAGGTACCGAAGGTCGTCGAATCCCAGAGCAACTCATGCTCCAGGACGCTCTTCAGGGGAGAGAGCAAATCCATGAAGAGAAAGCAGATGAGCATCACCTGCGAGAGCAGAATCAGCACCAGCCAGCGAGCCCAACGCTTATCGCGCAACGTTTCCCCCATAGCACCTGTACCCATAAAGCAATACCACCAATTATTACCACCCTGCCAGCCAGAACTAGCCGCATACCAATTAATTTGCTTACCTTCGCTACGCAGAAACGGACGTAAAACGCTAAAGACCAGCAGGAAAAACCAGAGCTACCTAGCAGTAGAAACCCGGAAAGCAAGCCCAAAGATAGCGCAAAATGCCGAAAAACAGGATTAAGGCGACATCATATAGCATGCAGATCAGAACCATCTTCCGCGCCATACTCATCGCCTTCTCCATCATCATAGTGGGGATGCTCCTCTCCACCCTCCTGCTCATGCGATCGCAGAACCTACTCAAGGAAACATTCCTGCGAAACGAAGCCCTCATCAAGCTCAACCAGGACCTCGACTGGTCCTCCGACCTCCTCAGCCAGCTCTCACAGCAGTACGTCATGACCGGAGAGGAAAAATGGTGGAAGAGATACCAAGAGGTACTCGACATGCGCAAGGGCAAGAGGCCATGGCCCAATGGCAAGACCGGAACGGTAGACCAATTCCTAGTGGAGCACAGCGCCAACCCCGAGGAAATGGCCGCCTTCCACGCCGCTGACAGCATCTCCCTACATCTCGCAAAGTCCGAGGAAAAGGCCAGCAAGCTCATTGAGCGAATAGCAAGCCTCAATTCACCAACTACCACCGTCCAGAAAAAGCTCCTCAAGCGGCAGGCTGTAACCCTAGTATTCGGAGACGAGTATTGGCGGATCAAGGACTCCATCGCCACCCAGTCGGCCCGCTTCCAGACCCTAGTTACCCGCCACTCCCATAGCGTGATCGACACCACCTCTAGGCGCGTATCCATCCTCAAGGCCATTACCTATATTCTCCTCCTCCTGCTGATTGTTACCGCCGCCGTCTCCGGCTTCATCATACGCTTCCGCGTCCTCCATGTGCTCGGTGGAGAACCCGCCGACATGGCGCGCATGGCATCCCAGATATCCCAGGGGGACCTCCGCCCCACGCCCAACGAGAACCATGCCAAGGGCCTCAAGAAGGACCTCATACTCATGCGCGAGCAGCTCGCCAACGTGGTAGAGCACCTCGAGCGCCTCAGCCGCCAGCTATACACCATGGGGCAGCAGATCGCCAACTCAGCGACAACCCTCTCCAGCGGGGCCGCCTCCCAGGCCACATCGGCACAGGAAATCGCCACCACCATACAGGGCATAACCAGCAGCACCAACACCATGGCCGACACCGCCCAGAGCTCCGTCGCCATAGTCCAGCAGACCCTCCAGCGGATGCAGACCAACCGCCAGCTCGCACTCGAGACCAGAACCGCCGTCGAGGAAATCTCCCAGGGGATAGGCATCGTACAGGGAATAGCCGACCAGACCAACATCCTCGCCCTCAATGCCGCCGTTGAGGCGGCCAGGGCCGGTGAGGCCGGGCGCGGATTCGCCGTCGTTGCGGCAGAGGTCAGGAAGCTGGCCGATAGGGTCAAGACCGCAGCCGAGCAAATCGTAACCCTATCTGCCAGAACTACCCAGGCCTCCCAGAAGTCGGAGCAGGGCGCCCTCGAGGTGGAGCAGGATGAGAACCGCAACGTAACCATGATAGAGGAACTCTCCGAGGCCTCCAGGGGCATTGCCCAGGGGGCTACCCAGGTCGCCCAGTCCATGCATCAGCTCAACGCGGTAACCCAGAACAACGCCACCAGCTCCCAGCAGATGCTCCAGGCCGCGGCCCAGCTAGAGGAGTTGGTCAACGAGCTAAACCAGACCATCGGCTACTTCAACCGCTAGGATAGCCCAGTAGCCACACTATCAAAAGCCACGAACCATGGACTTTGTAGCCATCGACTTTGAAACCGCCAACGAAGCCGCCTACTCCGCCTGCTCCATCGCCCTCGTCCTCGTCCAGCAGGGGCAGATTGTCCACTCCTACTACCGTCTCTGCCGCCCCGAGCCTAACCGCTATACCTACCATTGCACCCAGGTACACGGCCTGAACCGTACTGACACTGACTCCGAGCCCACCTTCGCCGAGCTATGGCCGGAAATCTACCCCCTCATCGATGGAAAGCTCCTCGTGGCCCACAATGCCCCCTTTGATTTCAGGGTGCTCAAGGCCGCCACCATTCAATTTAATCTTCCCCAGCCGAATCTACGCTATTTCTGCACAAAGCAGATGGCCAGAAAGGCCACGCGCCTGCAGGATATCACCCTCTACAACTACAGGCTACCAACCGTAGCGGCCCACTACGGCTACCAGGAATTTGACCACCACCACGCGCTCGCCGACGCCCAGGCATGTGCACACATCTTTTTGGGCATACAGAATCAGCTGGGGATTACCAGCGAATCCCAGCTGGGCGCTACCCTCGGATGCCCAGCAAAGACCCTCGAGCAGACCACCTGCAACTTCTAGCCACCGCCCCAGGAAAGAACTACACCCCAAAGCAAGCAAACCATGGACAACGAAAACTCCAACCGCTTCCTTACCGCCTTCAATGATATAGAGGCCGAGCTGACCGACCGCATGGGCCACCACAAGGCCGGGGGCTTCGCCCAGATCCTCAACATGCTCAAGCGGAACGATGCCCAGGTCCGCCTGCACTACCACACCCTACGCCAGTTCGCCAAGCTACGCAACGCCATCGTGCACAACATGCGCGAGGACTTCGTCATCGCTGAGCCCCACATGGAGGTTGTCGAGGAGATAGAGCGCATCCGTGATTACCTGGCCAAGCCCCCTATCATCGCCGACTACATGACCACCCATCCCTTCCACGTCCCTAAGGATACGCCCCTGGCCGAGGTTATTACCACATTCAAAAAGCGCAACTTCCAGCGCTGCCCCATCATAGACCGCAGCGGCGTCTGCGGCCTCATCACCGCCAAGAGCATAACCAAGTGGATAGCCAGCATACTTGCCCACCCCGAGAAGAAGGCTAATGACCTGCCCCTCGAGCGCCTCATGGATAGAACCGTTGAGGACGTGCTACCATTCTGCTCCCAGAACGAGTATGCCATAGTGCCCCGCAATGCCAGCCTCGCCGATGCCGTATACCTCTTCCGCAGCAGCATAGAGAAGGGCAAGTACCTCCAGTCCCTGCTCGTAACCGCAGAGGGAACGCCCCAGTCAGCCCTCGTGGGTATCATTGCCCCCTCCGACCTGCCCCGCCTATTCACCGACGACATCGACCTAGAAGACTAATCCCCAGCCTTATGCCCCAAATTCCTACTCGCTCCCTTCTACGTCCGCTGGCCATCCTGCCGCTTATCCTGTTTGCCCTCGTGGCCTGCGATCCGTCCCAGCCTCCCCAACCCCCTCAGCCAGCCCAGCCGCCGGCTGCCACCCTCCACCATGACCTCGAGCGGGCCAACGAGCTGAGCGCCAACCGCAGCGAGCTCCAGATACAGGCCTACATGCGCCGCAAATCCATGGATAGCCTCCAGAGCAACGGCCAGGGACTCTACTATAGGATATCCGGCCAGCCCATAGGCCAGCAGGCCGCCGAGGGCGTAAGGGTGGCCATAGCCTACACCGCAACCCTCCTGGACGACACCCCCTGCGCCAGCGCCGACACCATTGCGCCCTTTGAGTTCGTACTCGGCAAGCGGGATGCCCCCATGGGCCTCGAGGAGGTCGTCGAGCGCATGGCCCCGGGCCAGCAGGCCATAGCCATCATCCCCCCGCACCTCGCCTACGGACTCATGGGCGACAGGAAGAACATACCCCAGAACGCCGCCATAGTCTACCGCATCACCTGGCTGCGATACCCCCTACAGTAAACACGTAAAACCCCTAGGACATGCTCATAGACACAGGAAAGCGAACCATGCGCCTACAGATGGCCAAGCAGCTACTCGCCATCATCATCATCATCATCGTAGCCGTCATACACCTCTCCCCCCTCCGCTACTGGTTCGACGACCACGGCATCAACCGGACCTACATCTACATCGGCCTCCCCATCCTCTACATCCTCTGGTACGCCTCCTACATCGTCCGTGACTACGAGTACGTCTACGTCTCCGACACCATCGTCCCCGGGCGCCTCCTCATCCGCCACTATCGGATCCGCCCCTTCAGCAGCCGGAAGGAGGAGTTCCAAATTCCGCTCAACGAGGTGGACAGCTACCTCTTCACCCGAGA
Organism: Bacteroidota bacterium; assembly: GCA_002748015.1. GTDB lineage: Bacteria > Bacteroidota > Bacteroidia > Bacteroidales > CAJPTX01 > Bacteroides_D. The sequence goes on from PDRH01000113.1 coordinate 7,592, forward strand.
GGGAATGGGACGGCGATACTTCTTCATATGGCAGGGCCGTGGCACGCAGACCTACGTATACCCCAAGGTCAGCCTCGCCATCCTCAGCGCCGAGGAGCAGGAGCTCCTGAAGGCCACCCTCGAGAAGTACGCCAAGCGCAAGGGTTTTACCCCGCAAGCCTAGCCAACCGAGCCCATAGCCCCATATGTCCACAGAGCAGAATACACCCCCAGCCGGCGAGAATACTAGCGGGAGCACAGCCGCCGCGCTCCGCTACGCCATCGCCATGACGCACATCTCCGGCGTAGGCCCAAAGCTCGCCCGCCAGCTACGCGCCTACTACGGCGACTATAGCACCGTCTTCAGCCAGACGGCCAGGGAGCTGCAGAATGTACCCGGCATAGGCGAGCAGACCGCCAGGGCCATAGCCTCAGCCACCGGTGCGCTGGAGGCCGCCGAACGCGAAATAGCCTTCTGCCAGAAGAGCGGCCTGCTCATGCTCCAGACCACCGACGAACTCTACCCGCCCCTCCTCCGCGACCTCCCCGATGCGCCCCTCGTCCTCTTCTACCGTGGCAACCCTGAGCCCCTTAAGCTGGGCAAGAGGAGCATCAGCATTGTGGGCACGCGCCGCGCCACCTCCTACGGGCGCGAGATGGTCGCACGCATCGTTCAGGAGCTACACCAGCAGGGGCAGCGCCTATGCATCATAAGCGGACTCGCCCACGGCATTGACGGGGAGGCCCATAGGGCGGCGCTGCAGCACGGAATACCCACCATCGGCGTCATGGCCCACGGCTTCCGCCACTTCTACCCCGCATCGCACAGGGACATGGCCGCACGCATGCTGGAGAACGGAGGCCTCATCACCGAGTTCCCCTCCACCCGAAAGCCTGACCCTCGCACCTTCCTCCAGCGAAACCGTATAATAGCCGGCATGGCCGCCGCCACCATTATAGCCGAGAGCGCCGTCAAGGGGGGCGCCATGGTTACCGCCCAGAACGCCGAGGAGATGCTGCGCCCCCTCTTCGCATTTCCGGGCACCGTCGGTCGTGAAATGTCCACCGGATGCAATGACCTCATCAAGCGCAGGAAGGCCACACTCCTCGAAACGGCCGAGGACCTCATCAATGGGATGGGGTGGACCCCCGCCCGCCAGCGCGCCATGGAGGCCTCGCTCTTCTATAGGCCCACCGAGGACGAGCAGCGCATCATCGATGCCATACGCACCGCCGGCAGCATAGCCCTCGACGAGCTATCCCGTACCCTCGGAACCCCCATAGGACAGCTCAACGCCACCCTCTTCAACCTCGAGATGCAGGGGGTGGTTCGTCAGCTCCCCGGCAAGGTGTTTGAACTGCCCATCTAGCCTCCCCTCGTACGCACGAACCGCCCCATATCCCAGCCCGCCTCCACGTCCGAAGCTCCGCCGCCCGCTGCGCCCGCTCGCCAGGAGGAGGTACCCGCTCCCCCAGCGGGACTTCCCCTTCACGTCCACCGTATAGTACACGTGCAGCGCACCGCTTGCGGCCCACTTCGGGAGGCTAATCCTTACCGTTTCCCCCTGCCTCGGCGCATCGAAGCTCACGTGTACCGTGCGCCCCGCCTTGGCCGAGTGCAGCGCCATGCGAACCCGTCGCGTCCCCTTCGGTAGCCCCTTCGGGAAGCTGATGCTCATCTCCCGCCCATCCCTCCGAGCCTTCACTGGCCGCCCAGCCAGGCTATTCCCCTCCGAGAGCTGTACCTTCGCATAGTCTATCGTCCATCCATCCGCCCCCTTCCGCATCCCCGCCTGTAGTAGGTGCCCCAGGGCCACGTGGTACGCACCCACCCGCCGCGGCTGCCAGCCCGGACGATGCGTCATCGTACCCTGAAAACCCTTCGCCACCATCGGTTGCATCTGCGCCAGAAACCGGCTCGCAACGCTCATCTTATTCCGGTTTAGCTGCTGGAGCACCGTCCGTGGATTGTAAATGCTCTCTGCCCGAGCGCGGACATACATCCTGTCCACTACAACGTATACTACGGGATTATCCTTGCGCCAGTACTTCGGCCTGGTGGGGGTGATTTTAGCCATGAGGGTATAGCTTTTGTAGATCTGAAAATACTAAGGTGTATCTTTATCTACGTACAATGCTCCCAAAGGTTACGTACCCGGACACCAACTCTGCGAAAAAGCGTATCTTTGCCTATCAATCCGCATATGGAGAAAACGCCAGGGGCCATGTATACATCAAGCGTACGACATCAAGCCAAGACCACCCTACGGAGGGTACTCCTTCCCCTCCTGCTAGCCCTTCTGCTCCCCCCTGCTATCCACGCTGAGGAGATGCTCCTCCCCCGGCCGGAGTCCCTCGTCAACGATTCTGCCCACCTCCTCACCCCCGCGGAGAATCAGCGCCTGGAGACCGCCCTACGCCGCTACATGGACAGCACCACCATCCAGATATTCATCGTAACCGTACCCGACTACAAGGGCCTTGCCCCCGTTGACTTCGCCACCCAGATCGGCAGCCAGTGGGGGGCCGGCCAGAAGGATAGGGACAACGGCGTCATCATCCTGCTGC
>PDRH01000114.1 GCA_002748015.1 Bacteroidota bacterium
CTGGAACTCCGCCCCCTGCTGGTAGAGGAGATCGGCATCCCGAGGAAGCGGCCCGGGCAGGCGAGGGTCTTCAAGGTAGCGATTTATCGCCACATGGTTCTGCGTACCTAAGCGTCTCACAGTGCGCTTCCCCCCGATGAACAGGAGAAGGAGAACCGCTGCGACCAGCACGATGTATCCCTCTTTCCTCATGGCGCTTCGAGTTGGATGCCCAGAAGGCATATGTCATCGGTCTGCTCCATCCCCTGCCTATGCGTGGCAATAAGCTCTTCAAATACCCGCTGCTGAATTGCCACCGGCTCGCAGGACAGCTCCTCCATGATGGCCGCTACACGCCGCCAGCCGATTTTACGGTAGTCCTCATTGAGCTGATCCACGATACCATCCGAGGTCAGATAGATGGTACTGACCCCCTCAAAGGGGATGATGATATCCTCGAAATTAGAGGCCACCATCCCACCCCCAACGCTCGAAAGGCTACCCCTGTAGCGCTCCACCTCACCATTGCGCACCACGTAGAAGGCGTTAGAGGCCGAGCTCACCACGAGCTGACGCTCCGGTAGGTCCACCCGCATAACGGTAAGATCCATGGAGTAGTGCCCCACATCCTGCTTCTCCTTCTGGCCCAGGTAGTCCAGGATCTGCTGGTGGATCAGCTCCAATATCATGGCCGGATCGTAGATCATCCACTCGTGCACTATCTTATTGAGAATGATATTCCCCACCAGGTTCATCATCGCACCGGGGACTCCATGGCCGACGCAGTCGACCACAGCTACTATCTTCGACTCCCCAACCTCAGCGTACCAGTAGAAGTCGCCAGATACCACATCGCGCGGACTGTAGAGTACAAAAGCACCCCTAAAGCCCTGTGCTATTTTCTGGATATCTGGCAAGAGGCTACGCTGTATGTTGCGCATGTGGTTGATGCTCCGAACCATTCTCTCCTCGCTCTGCTCGAGGACAGCCTTCAGCTGGAGCTTGATGGCATGATCCTGCTGCATCCGCTGGCGCTGGGCCTCTATCCGCTGGTTTTGAGCTTTCCACTCATGCTGGCTCTTGTCCAGCAGCGCCTTCGATTCCCGGAGCGAAGCTCGAAGGGGCATAAGCCTCCGGTAGGTACTCATGAAGTAGCCCAGCAACCCCAGCAAAACGAATAGCCCTATCCCTAGCACCAGGAGCTGCGTACCGCTCTTTCCGCGACCACCGGTAAGCTCCGACAAACGATACACCTGCACCCTGTTACGCTGGATACTCCGCTCGAGTAGAGCGACCTGCTCCTCAAAGCGATGCGGCGCACCACCCATCGGACTCCGCTCCATCCAGTCCACATAGTCCGCTAAACACTCCATGGCCTCGGAATGATCACCGAGTGCAGAATCCCATTTCGCCTTCAGGAAGAGAAGGGTATAGTAGGCATCAAAATTACGGGCCAGCTCCAGCTGCTCAAGCGCCTCAGTGGCAACCCGCCGAGCTTCAGCAATGCGGAGTGTTGCACCCAGCAGACGAGCCTTTACGGACAGCGCCTGCCCCAGGAGTTCATTGACACCTGAAGCCCGAGCCAGCTCCAGCGCCTCCTGCACGTGCCGCGCAGCGTATCCATACTCACCAAGCTGAAGGTACTGCTCCGCAATCAGGATGGCTGTGTGCACCCGATCCACTAGCGATAGATCGTCCCCAGCTATGCGGCTGGCGCGGTAGAGCAACGCAAGCGCATGGAGGTTATCACCCTCCACCGCCTTGAGACGAGCCAACGCATTCAGAATTATTGGCAGGAAGCACCTCCCCCCCTCCTCCGCCTGTGGCAGGGCCTCCTCATAGAGCTGCTTGGCCTTGTCGTAGCACTCCTCCTCCATGTATATTGCCCCGGACTGGCACAGAAGACGGATACGCAGCGGCAGGGGCATCCCCTCAAATTCATAGGTACTGGCCATCCGTAGGGCCATGAGCGCCCGCAGGCTCTCCTTCCGTCCCGCCAGCTGCTGCGCCTGGGCCATGTAGACATACATCGCAAAAAGCGAATCTGAATACTCCTGCACATGGGCCAGAGCATCGGGGAGAGGAGCATCCACGTCATTCCCGTTCTGGCTGAGGGTGAGGAAATAGCGCTTCCAGGCCCCATAGCGAGCTATAGCCAGCGTATCATCCCGCTCAATGGCCACCTCCCCGTAGCGCTCCAGGTAGCACCGAACGCACTCCGGCCGAGACCGATGCAAGTAGTGAAAGAGCGTATCCTGCAGCGCATCGAACCTAGCCCCCTCCTCCGCTAGGGGGTGGGCTTGCGCCACGGCATTGTCCAGGCCAACGAACGCAAGCAGCAGCAGTAGGACGAGCCGCCATCCCACGGTGGCAGATGAGGGTAAGCACCCACCTGCCTCGCTACGCTTTACACCTGAAGTATACAGAACCTACCCTCCCTATATAGCGTTGATAATCAGTCCTTCTATGCTTAGATAGACGTAGCCTCCCGCAGAAAAGGGTACTTTGCACGTTGCTGCTGCAGACGCGAGTACGAAAGATCGGCCAAAACCACCCCCTCCTGTTCAGGTGGCAGCTCAGCCAGCGTCTTGCCCGAGGGGGCCACCACCTTTGAGCTTCCCCTGTAGGGTATGCCCTGCACATCCGTTCCCACGCGGTTACACCCCCCGAGATAGCACTGATTCTCTATGGCTCGTGCATCCAGCAGCGTACGCCAGTTGGGGTCGCGACTTGCCGGCCAGGAGGCCGGGTAGAGCAGAAGATCATAGCCATCCAGGTTGCGCGCCGTCTCCGGGAAACGGAGGTCATAGCAAACCTGCGGGCAGATTTTCCACCCCCGGTAGGATACCCGCTTACCCTCGCTACCCGCGGTGAAGAGCCTCGTCTCACCCGCCAGGGAGAATAGGTGCATCTTATCGTACCACTCTACCGCCCCATCCGGAAAGGCGAAGTAGAAGCGGTTGTAGAGCCGCCCACCATCCTCAGTGGCCAGGGTCCCACAGACCAGAGCATCGTGCTGCTTGGCCCGCTGGCGCATCCACTCCACGCAGGCACCCATATGCGGCTCGGGAGCAAGCTCGTCAGTGGTAATAAAGCCATGGTTGAACATCTCCGGTAGCACGATTAGCCCCACCCGCTCAGGCAGACCATCCATCATCCGCCCAAAACCATCCAAATTCTCCTGGGTAGCGAGATGCTGCAAATCCTTCTGCAGTAGCGCAAGGGTTAGCGTTTCCTCTGTCATCATCCTATACTGTTTCTAGTGGTTCGGACCGATCCTCCTTCAGGTGCGCCCTGAGGGTTGTCTGCGTCGTATCGTCCACCACGACCCTAACGTAGTCCCCGGCCTGAGCATGCCCCCGGGGGAAGACCACCATCCGATTCTGCTGCGTACGCCCGCAGAACTCCTCGGGGTCTTTCCGCGATGGCCCCTCTACCAGCACGCTGAACTCACGCCCCACGTCACGCAGATTGGTGGCCATCGAGGCCGCATTTTGAAGCGCAATGATTTCCTGGAGACGCGCATTCTTCACGGACTCCGGCACATCGTCAGCAAGCCGCTTGGCCGCATAGGTCCCGGGCCGCTCAGAGTACATGAACATGAACGCCCCATCGAATACCACCTCCTCCATCAGGCTGATGGTCTCCCGATGGTCTGCATCGGTTTCCCCGCAGAAGCCCGCGATTATATCCGTCGTTATGGCGCAGCCCGGCAGAATGCGCCGAATGCTCTCCACCTTCTCGAGGTAGAGCTCCCGCGTGTAGGTACGACGCATGCGCTTGAGCACGGCATTCGACCCCGACTGGAAGGGCAGGTGGATATGGCGACAGATATTCTCATGGCTAGCCATCGTCTGCAGCACCTCCTCGGTAATATCCTTCGGATGCGAGGTGGCGAAGCGCACCCGCATATCCGGCACGGCGGCTGCCACCTCCCCCAGCAAACGGGCAAAGGGCCAATGCGCCCCTTCAGGATGGCGATACCGGTAGCTATCCACATTCTGGCCCAGGAGGGTTACCTCCCTATAGCCCTCCGCCTGCAGGCCCAACACCTCACGGACGATAGACCCCGGCTCACGGCTACGCTCCCGCCCCCGCGTATAGGGAACGATGCAGTAGGTACACATGTTATCGCACCCCCGCATGATAGAGGTAAAAGCCGAAATCCCATTCCCGCCGAAGCGCAACGGCTCTATATCATCGTAGGTCTCGGTGCGCGAGAGCTGCGTATTGATGGCACGCCCGGACTGCTGGGCCTGAACGATCAACCCGGGTAGCTCACGGTAGGCATCAGGCCCCACGACGATATCCACCCCCACAGCCGGCTCGAGCAGCTCCTCCTTGAGTCGCTCGGCCATGCAGCCGATGAGGGCAATGAGTAGCCCCGGCTTCTCCTTCGCCCGGAGCGAACGGAAGTAGCCTATCCGCCCGAGGATACGAACCTCTGCATTATCACGGATGGCGCAGGTATTAATCACCACCAAGTCCGCCGCCTCTACCGAAGGGCTCAGAGCATGCCCCTGCGAGGCAAGCACCGAGGCCACCACCTCGCTATCATTGACATTCATCTGGCAACCGTAGGTCTCTATAAATACATTCAGTTTTTCCATACGGTTCGAAGCTCGGCGCAAAGGCATTGGTTACTACATGGCATGAGCATGCCGGACAAATCTCTATGCAAATGTAGGGAAATATACGTAAACTGCACAATCCTAAGCCTGAAGCCTACTGCAGTAGCATACGCAACTCACCTTCGTCTACAACCACAAAAAGCAAAAAGAGCGTAGCCCCTCACCTGCTACTCGCAATTCCGCCAGCCGCACGCGAAGCGCAAGCCGTTCATACTAGTCACAGCTGGCCGCACCCCCATAGCCTATACGCCACCGCTTACGCTGGGCCAGCTCCAGGGCCATACGCAACGAGTGGGTCATGCTATCAGCAGGAATAGCCTCCAGGTAGGCGACCCCCTGCTGGCCAGCAGGCACAATGCGCAGCGCACGCAGCAGCCCCTCGATGGCCAAGGGGGAGAGGTTGTTGCCAAAGCAGCTCAACTGCCGAAGCTGCCAATTGGTACGCAGCTCCAGGATACCCAGCTGATTATCCTGGCAGTAGAGCTCCTCAAGGGCGGGATTCCTCGAAAGGTCGATATTCCGCAGAACGTTCTTGCTACAATCCAGGTAGCGAAGGCTGTCGCATCCCGACACGACCAGCACCGCCAGGCTATTACCATGGCAATCCAGACGGCGGAGGACAGGGCAAGGGCCGAGGTCCAATGCAGTAAGGCGGTTGGCCCCGCAGTCCAAGACCTCCAGCTCCCGGTTGCCAGTCAGGTCGAGGCTGGCCAGTAGGCACCCCTCCACGTTTAGCTCCTCTAGGCTTGGGCATCCGCTCACCTCTAGCGCACGGATTGCACCGCCAGAAGGGCTACAGTCCAGACCAGCCACCCCGCCATATATGCTAAGCGTACCCCCCTTTAGCGGGCGTACTACGTCCGAATAGCTATCCCAGATGAGAAGCTCCTCCTTGGCGCCCGCCCCGTAGTCGAGCCACACCACCGTGCTGTCCTCACGCGCACGAAGCCGGACGGAGAAGGTCGTATCCGGAGCAAAGCTTATGCTGACGCGGGGGATGGCTGAAGCTCCCCCAGCCCCCTGCGCAAGAGCGAACGATGGTGCAAGCAGCAGGAGGGCAAGGAATGGCACGAGGCAACGCGCAGCACCCTGCGCACGCTGGCAATGAAGACGTATCATAGTAGCTTAACCGTTGCAGTGAGGCCGGCGAGGTGGCCAGATAGAAATACCTTTCTTCTCCTAGCTCTTCTCTTTTTTCTTCAGCTTCTTGGGCAAACCCCAGCCGTACCACCGCCCCTTCGTATAGCCCTTATCCTTAGCGTAGAGCACATCCCCCTTGCTGTTGGTCGGCGCATAGCCCACGAAGCGATCACCCCTATAGGTGGTAAGCTTCCGGCTAGCCGGGCAGCTCATGCAGAGCATACGGGTAAGATGTTGCTCTGAAATAGTACCCACAGATTCGGGAATCTGAATGGTGGGAACCGCCACAGGAAGGGCAAGCTCCCGGAGGTTCATGCAGTTGCGGAAAGCGGTAAGCCCCCAGCGCTTAAGGCTAGGGAGCGCCACCCGCTCGAGGCTAGTACAATCGAGAAAAGCCCAGTTCCCTATGCTCTCGACCATAGGGAAAACCGCCTGCTTGAGGGACGAACACCCCTGAAACGCCCCAACAACGATAAGATGCGCCATCGGGAAGGACACCACGCTAAGGCTAGTACAGTGCTGGAAAGCCCAGAGACCCACCCATTCCACCGAGGCGAACTTGGCCACCTCGAGCCGGGTACAACCCGCAAAAACCCCCTCATCCAGCTCGTCCACAAGCTGAAAATCTACCCGGCCGAGAGCCCTCGCATTCTGGAAGGCATACTCCCCCAAATGCTCCACACGCTGGTACTCCGCCAAGCGTAGCGCATAGCAATCCTTAAAGGCCTTCTCACCTATGCTCACAACCTTCTTAGCCCGAAGAACTGCGAGCTTCTCGCACCCCTCGAAGGCACCATCGCCTATGCTCTCCAGGTCTGGAAACTGCGCCAGCTTGAGCGCCCTCGCATGGTTGAAGGCGAGCTGCCCTATGGCCTTGACCCCATGGACAAGCAGCACCTCCAGCGCATCCCCGAAGAAGGTGCGAGCGGTATCGAGCCCAGCCGACTTGTAGCCCCACTTGGTGCGCTGCGAAGCGTAGGCATCAAGCCCCGGGATGTCAGAAACCTTCCGCGTACTCTCCTTGATCTCAAAATACTTCAGGCCGGAAAGCTGCAAACGCTGCTCGCGTAGCCAGCTCCAATCCTCCACCTTGAACTCCCCACCCACAATGGCCAGGCGCTCTACCTTAGTAAGGGAAACACCCCCCAAAGCCTTCTCAAGGGAGCCCCCCTCATGGACAACCGGAGCATTCTCCCCGCGCAAAGTGTACTCGAGGCTAACCCTAGCCCACGCCCACGGGCCAGTCGATAGGATTAGCACGAGTAGGAAGCCTGTGTACTTAGCTAGTAATCTCATATCCGAACGCAAGTTTAGGGACACACCCACCGGGCTGACGCAGGAGGGCATAGCCCTACAAAAGTAGCGTTTTTGCGAAAACTGCCCTAGTCTATCCGTTCGGCTATGCCGTAGTGGTTGCGTTGAGGCGCAGCCCGGGCCACCAGCTCGCCGATAAAACCGGTAAGGAAGAAGAGCACCCCAATAACCACGAGGGTCAGAGCGATGAAGAAAAGCGGCTGATCCGTAACGTTACGGTATTTCGTATGGTTAGCTATCGCCAAAACCTTCTCCACGATGAGCCAAAGGGCTACCCCCCCACCGACCAGAAAGGTAAAAGTACCCAGCAACCCGAAGAAGTGCATCGGCTTTTTACCGAACTTCGACACGAAGGAGAGTGTGATAAGATCCAGAAATCCGTTGACGAAACGATTCCACCCGAACTTCGTCGTTCCGTACTTCCGCGCCCGATGTTGCACCACCTTCTCGCCTATCCTGCGAAAGCCCGCATTGCTAGCAAGCGCCGGAATGTAGCGGTGCATGTCGCCGTAGAGCTCAACGGCCTTGACCACCTCGTAGCGATAGGCCTTGATGCCGCAGTTGAAGTCGTGCAGCTTAATGCCGGTAACAGTACGAGCCGTAAGATTGAAGAGCTTGCTGGGTAGGTTCTTCGCGAGCTTGGGGTCATGGCGCACCTTCTTCCACCCGCTGACCAGGTCGTAGCCCTCCTGGGTCACCATCCTGTACATCTCGGGCAGCTCATCGGGGGAATCCTGCAGATCGGCATCCATGGTGCACACCACCCTCCCCCTGGCTTCGGTAAATCCCACCTGTAGGGCGGCCGATTTACCGTAGTTGCGCTGAAAACGGATGGCCCGAACCTGCGTATGCTCGGGCGACATACCGGCAATCACCCGCCAGGAATCGTCGGTGCTACCATCGTCGATATAGATAACCTCAGCGCTCCACCCCTGCTGGGCCACTACGCGGTCTATCCACTCCATGAGCTCCGGGAGCGACTCCGCCTCATTGAGCTGCGGAATAACTATGCTGATATCCTTCTGGTACTCCATAAAGGCCTGATATTGCAATATGATGGGCTGCCGCCATAGGGGCTACTCGCCCGGCTTGGAGTTGCGGAGGCGATAGTTGCGCTTGCCCCAGAGGGCGGAGATGAGGGTGGCGAATAGCCCGTTGACCATCACGCCGATAAAGCCAGCCAGCGAGAGAAAGGCGGGGGTAATCATACCCACGATCATCTCGTAGTTCCGCTCGGCCTCAGCCTCATCCAGCGAGCTAACCTGCTCCTGGGCTACCCCCTTGAGCAGGGTGTAGACCTCGTGGAAGTACTGGGGGCGGACGGCGGTTATCATCACGTGGTAGACCAGCGCATAGACCACCGCCGCCACAGCACAGACCATTATCCCAATGGAGAAAGAACGCCCATAGGTAAGCCACTCGCCCCGCAACTCGGCCTGATAGCTCACCATGGCCTTATAGCCCAGGAAGAAGAGCGAGAGCCACTCCACCATGGAAATCCAGGCCGAACCGCTCGAGTCCAGAAAGGTCACCTGCACTATCGCCAGGACGGCCAGAATCGCCCCCAGGTAGAGCCCCCAGGTCTTCACGGCTCGCCAGTAGGCCCGGGAACGAGCCAAAGCCTCTTCGCGCTTCTCCTCCATACTTGTACCTTTAGAATGCTTCCCCCGGACCTAATATCTACCCCCCGGAAGAAGTCGCGCAAAGGTAGTAAAATATGGGGAGGACGACTAGCGCGAAAAGTAGGAAGAGGACTGGCGGAGACTATCCGATGCCTCGCTTAGCCCCCCGATCTTCTGGGCCAGCTCCGAGACAACAGCCGCATTCGCCTGCGCCATACGGTTGATCTCCTGGAGGGTCATGTTGATCTGGCCCGCCCCCTGGGTCTCCTGCTGTATCGCCCCGGAAATGCTATCCACCAGCTCCGTAAATTGCCTCACGTAGCCGCTCAGCTCCCCGAGCAGCTTGGCCACCTCCTGCGTATTATCCACGGCCGACTTCGTGTCGGCGACTATTGCGCTGGCCGCCACCCCAGAGCGCTCCGCGAGCTTACGCACCTCGCTGGCCACAACCGCAAAGCCCCTCCCAGCCTCGCCTGCGCGGGCCGCCTCTACGGCGGCATTCAGAGCCAGAATGTTGGTCTGCTGGGCTATCTCATTGACCACATCAATCTGCTGGCTCACGATGGCCATCTTGGCCTGCGTATTCGTAGCATGCTCATCTACCGTGCGCAACCCCTCGGTAACCTTCTCCGAAAGCTCCAGGGAAACCCTAGCCGCATGGGCATTCTGATCGATGTTGGCCACCATCTCCTCCATAGAGGCGGCGATCTCCTCCAGCGAAGCCGCCTGCGAGGAGGACTGATCAACCACGCTATCCGATATCTGCAGCACGTCGCGACCCGTGGCTTCCACCATCCCCAGGCTATCGCCGATGTTGTCCACCACGTCGCCCAAATTCTGACGGATGGAAAACGCCGCTCTAGTTAGGGTTTCCAGCTCCGACCTACGCGTCGTCGAGTTGGAGTCCGGGAAACGCGCATCCAGATTACCCGCACCCAGCGAACGCAGCCCCTCAGCCATCTCAGCCAGCGGGCGAATCACCCGTTGCGCTATGTAAACAATGCTCCCCACAACCACCACCACGTCTATGGCCATCAGCGTAAAGTAGGCCACTATCGAATCGGGGAAGTACGCGCAACGAACCTCAACGCTCACGTAGACAACGATAACCGAAAGTATCCACGCCAGAGAAATAGAACGGAAAATCGACCTCCTGTAGAAGTAGAGAGAAACCGCAAGGCCTATCGCAAGCGAACCCAGAACGCCGATGAGAATGAAGGCTAGACTATTCATGCAAGATCTATTATGTATGAGGGAAAAGGCTGGCAGTCCCCAAGCAGCAGGGCAACCAGACCAAAAGACCCAAGGCAAAAAGGCGACCGGGACGCTGGCAACATACCCTACGTACTACATGAAACGGATTATCAGGATAAAAGTTGCAGGGCTAGCCCCCCCGCAACCACCAACCCAACCTC
>PDRH01000027.1 GCA_002748015.1 Bacteroidota bacterium
TCATCGATCTTATTCCCGAGGTGGATCAGTTCATGCAGGGCGCAGACCTCGGGGGCTACAACTCCTCGCGCTTCGATGTCCCCCTGCTGGCCGAGGAGTTCCATCGCAACGGTTACCACCTGGATGTATCTGGCCGTAGCCTCATCGATGCCATGGCCATCTTTAGCCGTATGGAGCCTCGTACCCTTGTGGCGGCCTATAGGAAGTTCTGCGGCAAGGACCTGAAGGATGCACACTCGGCCCTGGCCGATACCATGGCGACGAAGGAGGTACTCTTTGCCCAGCCGGATTACTACGAGGACCTCCCCGCTGATGTGCAAGAGCTATCGGTTTTCTGCCGTGATAGGGACTACGCCGACCTTGCCGGACGCCTGGGCTTTGATGCCGACGGTGATGTGGTCTTTAAGTTCGGCAAGCACAAGGGTGTAAAGGTCAAGGAGGTATTTATCCGTGACGCCGGCTACTACACATGGATTATGAACAGCGACTTCCCCATCGGCACAAAGGACGTACTCACGCAGATATTCCGCGCCGTGAACCCGCGCTAGTCGCCAGCACCATGCACCATGAAGATTGTTCGGGCTATTGAGTCTCCCGTTTCCCATGATCAGCACGCGCTAGGGAAGCACCTCCCCCTTGTATGTGCTGATACGGCTCGTGTCAATCGTGGCGAGCCGGTCTACCTTCCCTATCCGGCGCATGCCTACTCCCTTACCCCATGCCTCTATATTCGTCTTCGCGGCGTTTGCAAGGCGGTGGACCGCCAGCAGGCCGAGCGCTACATTGATGGGATGGGTTCAGCTCTGCACTTCTGCGATGAGACCCTGCTAGCCGAATTGCGCTCATCTGGACTCCCCTGGACTAGCGCGCTGAGCTTTGACAGGGCCATCATCGCCGGACAGGAGGGGATGATAAGCCCTGACCTCTTAGGGGAAGCTGGGGGCTTTGCGCTTACCATGGCTGGAGTGCAACACCCCATCCCTGAAGGCGTATTGCCCGCTAGCCTCATGGCCACCATTAGCCGCTTCTCTGGGCTCTTCACCTTCAATACGGGCGACTGGTTGCTCATGCCCCTCTCCCAGCCAGTACCCATAACCGCTCTCCCAGCGAGGGCCCAGCTCTCCTTTAGGGGGCAACTCCTCCTCGATGAGCACATTCGCTAGCTAGGCCCCTGAAACCCGGGGATAGTCCCACGAAGCCCCCCCGCTAAGAGATAATAACTATACTACCCGGTCATGCCTCTAATCATCCTAGCATCGCTCCTGCTCCTTGCGATAGTCCTGATTATCGTCCTCTTGGCCTTTCGCATACAGGGGCAGCTGCGTACCCGTCGGCATGAGCGGCTCTCGACCTACCCCTTGCCCAGATGGGTCGTCCAGGAAGCCTACCCCCGCCCCAAGCGGGAGACCCCTCAGCATAAGTTCCATGCCCTGCCCTATCACCGTCTATCCAACAAAACAAACGCCCGCTGGCCGCACGCCTTTGAGGACCTGATAGAAACCGCCAAGTTCCTCCATCACCTGCCGCTCCTCTCCAGCGGTCGCCCCTTTGGGCGCATACCCGATGGGGAGCTACCCCAGGGGCGAACGGCATACGTTGTCCTCACGACCGATTACTACCGCTGGGTTCATGGGCCCTCCATAACCCTAAGCCTCAGCGATAAGTGGTCGCTGCGCATCTTCCCCCATGGGGTCTACCTCATTCCCCCAGTGGACGTCGACGAGGGCTTCGTATTCCACCCGCTCAGGGACCTATCCCTGACGATGGCCTACAGGTACGTGTATAGCGATGGGGAGGCATGGCACATCGCAACCCATCTGGCCGACGTACCCTTCGGCAGCGTGCAGTTTGACGGCCCCCTACTAATCGTCGCATCGCTAACGGTAGAGCCCCTGGGGATAGAGCTCCTCTCCTCCGAAACCCAGCTGGCCTCCCGCCTGGCCGATGCCTTCGGCGTATTTCGCCATACCGTGCTCGACACGTCCGTGCCTGAGCGTATGCAGGAGAATATGACCTTTATGGCCCAGCGCAACGACGCTATGGTTATCGGCTATCGCCAGCGCATCGAGAGCAAGAGGGGCGTGGAGCAGCTGGCAACCCTCCATTCATGGGCCCAGATCGTCGGGCTGGAGAATCCCTCGGCCTACGTGCTTCGGGCGTTTGAGGATTCGCAGTACTGGTCGGGCTGGTTACCACTTTCACCCTTTGAGCAGATCATAGAGCTGCGACGGGCGGGGGAGTTTACCACCCCAGAGCGGCAACGTCCGGGGTACGCCCAGCGCCTACAGGAGGAGCAGTTCATCTACCTCCTCATGCTCGTGGGGCAGATTGAGCACCTCATATCGCGTGGCACATCCTCCCTCGTGGAGGAGGACGAGCGCCAGCAGGCCATCCTGGGGGACCTCATCACCTTCCTCTACCACGCCAACCCCACCGGTAGCATGGACAACCTCTCAGTCGTTCCCGTCCTCATGTTCTACTATACCTGTAGGCACGGGGAGCTCATACGGGATGCTGAGCACCTCGACAGCCTCGTCCTCAAGGATCGCCTCTTTCTCCTGGGCTGCTACGCCGCCTATTCGCCCTGGGGCTATGGCTCTACATCCCTTACCGTGTTGCGTAGCCCTGGGCTATTTAAGGATGTTGGGCGGAGAACCTACGCCGAGTTCACCCTGTGCCTCTGGAGGCTCGTCGACACCATGCTCTCGCTAGAGGGAATGCCCTCCAAGGCGGTGACCACACGCCTCACCCGCTTCGAGGAGTCCATCGTCGAGGAATTCGGCCCCTGGGTATGGCACTACGGCATCAAGCAGGACGACTTTACCAGCCTGTTCGACTCTGCCGACCACCTCGCCTCCAGCACCCGCTCCACCAGCCAGCTTAACATCTACAACCAGAGCCTCCTCAACCTGCACCGAACCTCCTACTTCAACGCTGCCATGCATGATGCGCCCCCGAAGGGTATTCTCCCCATCCTCAACCTCATCGGCCCGCCAGGGAACGGGCAGAGCGACCTAATCGGCGCCCTCTCCGACATGTACGTCAACGCGTTCCCCACCGGCCTGCAGCGGGTCACGAGGTTCATCGACCTGGAGCGAGAGCTAACCGGCATCCGCTACAAGAACGACCTCCAGGCAGACCACGGGCATACCGTCATACTCATGTACCCCGAGAAGGGCATGAAAATCACAGAGGACATGGAGAAGGGCCTCTTCTCCCTCAACCACTTCTTCCGTAGCGATGCCGGCAAGAGCCTAATCGTCAACCTCTACGCCGAACCCTCCTACGCCAGCTACAAGCTCTTCAACATCATAGCCGATGGGGTTTCCGCACCCGTCCTCAGCGAGGTGGCCATACCCTACGCACCGCGCGATGTGGAGCGCATATTCCTCCAGAAGGCCTACAGCCTATACGTCGGTGTACAGGGAGTTAGCGAGGCCTACGTCAGGAAGTACTTCCACGATTACCGGCAGCAGGAGGAGCGCCCCCTACTCAACGACCGCTTCATCGACGAGCTATTCAACCTTTCCATGGCTCAGATGGCCACCCGCGTGCAGCAGCTACCGGAGGGCAAGCCTATAGATAGCTTCGAGCGCTCCATCGCCCCTGACGATATCTCCGCCGCCTATGCAGAGCTGCTGAGCAGGTATCCTGCGCCGCAGTAGCACGGCAGCCCAGCCATCTCCTTCCCCATATAGCCTTCACTCCGCATGCAGGTAAGAGACTACACCTACGGGCCTATCGGACGTCAGATCATAGACCTCGCCCTACCCATCATGGGAATCGCCTTCATCCAGATGGCCTATACCCTGGCAGACCTCTTCTGGATAGGGCACCTCGGTAGCATACCCACCGCGGCGGTCGGGGCGGGGGGCATATTCCTATGGATAGCCCAGTCGCTATGCCTGACCACCAAGGTAGGTGCGGAAATCACCATATCCCAGAGCCTTGGCGCCAAGCGATACCAGCGGGCCTACCGCTTCGCACGCCACGCCCTCGCCCTTTCCATACTCTTCGGCTTGGCCTATGGCATAACCATATTCCTCGCCCGCCGCCCCCTCATCGGCTTCTACGGCTTCCAGGACGCCCTGACCCACGAGCTGGCCGTTACCTACCTCGGCATCATTGCCACCGGCATGGTCTTTACCTTTGTTAACTTCACCTACTTCGGGATGTACACCGGCAATGGCCAATCCCGCATGGCCTTTATCGCCAATAGCATAGGCCTGACCATCAACCTCCTCCTCGACCCCCTCATGATCAACGGGTATCTCGGCTTCCCCCAGCTTGGGGTCGCCGGGGCAGCCTACGCTACCGTCTTTTCCCAGGGCATCGTAACGCTCATATTCTGGGGGGTAAACCTGCGCAGCGACGCGCCCTTCCATCGCATATTCCATGGCTTCCGGCCATCCCGCCTCCTAGCCTGGCGAATAGTCGCCATCGGAACACCCGTTGCAGCCCAGAGCGCCCTCTTCGCTATCGTTGCGCTCGTCCTGGCACGTTTCATCGCCCAGTGGGGAGACCTCGGTGTCGCTGTCCAGTCCCTGGGCTCCGAGCTCGAGGCGCTCAGCTGGATGACAGCCTCGGGCTTCGCCTCAGCCCTCGGCAGCTTCGTCGGTCAGAACTGGGGGGCCAAGAACTACCAGCGCGTCCGCCAGGGATACCGCATTACCCTCGTCTACTCCCTGTCCCTAGGCCTCATCGCCACAATCCTCTTTGTCTTCTTCGGGGGGCAGATCTTCGGCCTCTTCATCCCCGAGCCAAAGGCCATGATGGAGGGCCAGCGGTACCTACGAATCATGGGCTATACCCAGGTGTTCATGGTGCTCGAAATCACCACCAGCGGCGTCTTCAACGGCATCGGGCGAACGAGCATCCCCGCCTACACCGGCATAGCCTTCAACCTCCTCCGCATACCCCTAGCCCTCTGGTGGGGGGCATACTCCCTCGTTGGCATATGGTGGGCCATCTGCCTATCCATGGTGCTAAAGGGGGTAGTCCTATGCATCTGGCTCATCCTGGCCATGCGCCGCTTCCCCGATCGCCAGCCCCAGGCTTAGCCCTACTTGGCCATACCAGCCGATGTTCTCGCTTCCCCCTTCCTTACCCCAACTCGGTTTATTAGCGGCGCGGCGTCTGGCCGGCGGGAGGTGGGTTAGCGCTGTTGAGCGTAGCGAAAAACCGACTCCCGCTCCGGGCTACTTACTCGCTATAAATGCCCCTATTCGGCGCAATGGGTCGCAAGTCGCCCGTAGGCATAGCGGCTTGCCGCATGCCTAGACTAGCGAATCGCAATAAACCGAATCGGCCCCCTTTCTTCGTCTTTCCGTCCTTTCTTGTCTCTGGGTAGCTAAAAAAACGCTCTTATCTTGGATTATTCTACAAAGTAGCTACCTTTGCCCTACCTGCTGTACGCAGGATGTACAGAATGAAACTTACAATAAACACCGCCAAATACCCGCCAGCGGCGAACCATACTCTCCGGCTATCCGTTCTAGAGGCATAACTTCGCGAGAACGGACACTTGCCCTGGAGTTTGCAGTGGTATCTTAGGTAGTGTTTGATGGAGTGGAGCAGAGAACCATAATTTACCATTTAACCGGCCCTCGGGCCAAAAAAAGCAGGACAATGGAATTGACGAAAAGAATGCAGGACACCATCAACGAGCAGATCAACAAGGAAATGTGGTCGGCAAACCTCTACCTATCCATGAGCGCCCACTGCGCGCACGTAGGCCTTGAGGGCTTCGCCCACTGGATGATGGTGCAGAGCAAGGAGGAGATGGGCCATGCCCAGGATATGATGAAGTTCCTCCTCATGCGCAAGGGGGAGGTGAAGATACTGGCTGTTCCCGAAGTGGAAACCGACTTCGGCACTCCCAGCGAAATCGCAGAGGCCTTCTATAAGCATGAGTGCCTCGTGAGCGAGCTCATCCAGAAGGTCATCTCAGTGGCCCGCGAGGAGAAGGACATGGCATCCGAGGACTTCTTCTGGAAGTACGTGGGCGAGCAGGTAGAGGAGGAGGCCAACGCCTCCAAGATGGTTGACGACTTCAAGCTCGTGGGCGATAGCCGCGGCGCCCTCATGAACCTCGACCGCCAGCTCGGCCAGCGCGCTGCCGCTGCAGAGTAGTACGCAGATTGCTAGTATATAGCCAGGGGGCCTACCGCCAGCGGTAGGCCCCCTTTTTTCTCTCCCCGCCACGGCACCCTCATGCTGCCTGCCCAGGTGCAGGGCGCCCATGGGCTTAGCGGCAAGCCATATGCCGGCTACCCTAGCCATGGGGCTTGCCGCTATCCTCCCTTTCCCCTTCTATCCCACCTCCCCTAGATAGGACGGATTTATCCGTAAAATGCGCAAAAAAGCGAAGAAATATTACCTTTGTGCTTGACTGTCTAAGCTAAAGCATTTTCTTAAGGATGGACCTCTCGTATATTGCTAGCCTACTGGCCCAAAGCTCGCGCCTCATACTTCCCGGACTCGGGGCTTTCCTCGTCAAGGAAGCCGATGGCGAATTCCAAGCCGAAAACGTCAGCTTCAGCCCCTTCCTCAAGTACAACGACCAGGTCCTGCAGAATGCTATAGCAAAGGACCAGGCCCTCACGCCCGAGCAGGCGCAGGAGAAGGTGCAGGCCATTGTGCAGCATATACAGAACCAATTGAGAACTAACGGGCAGTGCCAGCTGCCCGCCCTGGGGATACTCAAAACGGACGAGTTCGGGGCCATCGCATTCCATCCTGATGCCTCCATCCCCCCGGAAGCCACTCCGCTCGTGGCGCCAGTCCAGCAGGCTGAAATGGTTGCTCAAGCAGCCCTAGCCACCAAGGACGAAGTTCCAGCGCAAGAGCCAATCCAGGAAGCTATAGCCCCCATAGAGGCTTCCCCAGCTGTGCAGAATCAGGTGCAAGCCGCATCCGCATCGACTCCGGACCTACCCGAAGCATCCAGCACATCCACCCAGCCCAAGGAAAAACCAAAGACCTCTAGGCCACGGACGGCCAAGCCTAGGCCTCAGAAAAAGGGCGAGGCAGGGCAGAGCCAAGAGGCTGGCTCGGGCGCTACGGGGCGCACCCTGCTTATTCTCCTCCTTCTCGTTCTACTCTTCGGTGCTGGCTACGGTATAGCCGACTACTTCTATTTCCATCGTATATTTAAGCCCCTCCCTACCGTCCAGGAGGTTGTAGCCGTGGATAGGAAGGCGGCCGCTGCGGGAGCAGAAACCAGCGCAGCCGTTGACCAAACCCCGGAGGTGGCCGAGCAGAAAAAGGTATCCGAGATAGAGCAGGAGTTCAACAAGCGTGCCAGCCTGGCGGATGGGCCGGAGCAAGCAGTCGCTACGCCTACATCCCTGCCAAAGAAAGCCCCCGCGGAGGACCATGGACAGGGGCAGGAGGCCACCTTCGATGACGGTCAGTACGAACAGGTCGAAACTAAGTACCCCAGTCCGTCCGACATCAATATCTACCACATCATCCTCGGCAGCTTCCAGAGCGTCGAGAACGCCGAGCGCCAGGTACAGGCCCTCGCTGATAGGGGCTTCAATGCCCAGCAGATAATGCGCCCTGATGGGATGCATGCTGTGGTCGTCGGCTCCTTCCCCAGCAGGGGGGAGGCGGCCAAGGCCCTCTCCCGCGTTCGTGGTAAGTATCCCACCGCATGGATACTGCAGCAGTAGCCATAGGCTCTGTCCGTGCCTGCTATACTGGTTTCCCCCGTATACCCTAACTCTTGTAGAGCATGAGCAAGCAGACTAGCACCATAGCCCATCGCGATATGGTTCAGTGGGGTGGGGTCGACATTGAGCTTACCGCTAAGCATAGGGCCTCCGGCATACGACTCACCCGCTCGGTCTTCTCGCCCCTGGCCGTAACCTATCCGGAGAACGCAAGCATCGAAAGGGTCAGGGAGTTTGTCGAGAACACCAACCTCTATCGGCGGGCCAAGCGCATAGTCGATAACCCCATAGAGAACGCCATCCTCGACGGGCATCAGGTGCACTCCACCACCTTCCGCTTCCGCCCCAGCCAGGGCACCTTCCTCGAGACCACCCAGACCAAGGAAGGGGTGAGTATCTTTGTGCCTGCTGCCCTCCCCGTGGACTCCTACATTGTGCAGCAGTATGCCTTCCAAGTGCTCAAATCGGTGGCCCGCTACGAGGCCAACAGGCTCATCCCCCAGCTAGTTCGCCAGGAGGCCAAGCGCCTAGGGCTTGTCGGACGCTACGGACACATCCGCATCAAGGACATGGAGTCCCGCTGGGGCTCATGCTCCTCCAAGGGCAACCTCAATTTCTCCCTCTACCTCGCCCTCTGTACCCCCGAGGCCATGCGCTACACCGTCCTGCATGAGCTTGCGCACCTCACCCACCTCAATCATGAACCCGCCTTCTGGGACCTGCTCACCAGCTACCTCGACGAGGACGCCCAGCTCGTCCATAACCGTACCCACCAGCAGGACCCCAACATACCCCGTATCTACTAGCGGTTTATACGAGGCCACCGTGGCCTCGGGGACCGCACCTAAACGCACGAAGCCCCCATGCAAATCGGGACAATAGACCTAGGCCAGCACCCCCTCTTCCTCGCCCCCATGGAGGACGTAACCGACACCTCCTTCCGTCTCCTCTGCAAGCGCTTCGGGGCGGATGTCCTGTGCACAGAGTTCGTCAACTCCGACGGCCTAATACGTGGCGCCCAGAGCTCTCTCGACAAGCTCAAAGTCCTCGACCAGGAGCGCCCCGTGGCCATACAGATATACGGCCAGCACCTCGAGAGCATGGTCCAGGCGGCCAGGCTTGCCGACCAGGCTCAGCCCGAATACATAGACCTCAACTTCGGTTGCCCCGTCAAGAAGATCGCCAACCGCGGCGCCGGGGCGGGCATGCTGCGCGACGTCCCCCTCATGCTCCAGATGGTGCGGGCCATAGTCCAGGAGGTATCGCGCCCCGTTACCGTCAAGACGCGCCTCGGCTGGGATGCAGAGAGCATCATTATCGAGGACCTCGCCGAGCAGCTCCAGGAGGCTGGCATAGCGGCGCTCACCATCCACGGCCGAACCCGCGCCCAGATGTACAACGGCCAGGCCGACTGGGAACCCATCGCCCGAGTAGGGGCCAACCCCCGCATCCATATCCCCATCGTTGGCAACGGCGACATTCGCAGCCCCGAGGATGCCCACCGGGCCTTCCACACCCACGGCGTGGACGGTGTCATGATAGGCCGTGCCACCTACGGCAAGCCATGGATATTCCGCGAGGTGAAGCACTACCTCCAGACCGGGGAGCACCTCCCCCCCATGGCCATAGACGAGCGCGTAGCCATAGCCCACGACCACCTCGAGCTATCCCTGCAGGCCAAGGGGGAGGTGCGGGGCATCTTCGAGATACGTCGCCACCTCGGTTGCTACTTCAAGGGCCTGCCCCACTTCAAGGAGCTACGCCTCCAGCTGCTCACCGAGCGCGACCCCCAGCAGCTTCATCACCTTCTCGATGCCGTCCGTCAGCGCTACAGCGGCTGGCAACCCGAGGGCGATGACCTTAATATGCCCTGGCCTAGCTAGTATTTGCCATGCAAGCTCTACTCCGATTTCTTCGCCTTCCAGCTGTGGGGGCCATCGCCGCCTGTGTCCTCTGGTCGGGCGCCTTCGTCTTCATCAAGATAGGGGTGCAGTACCTACCCCCTCTCCAGTTCGCCGGCATACGCTTCACCATCGCCGGCCTGCTCATCCTCCCCCTGGCCTATCGGGGCACGGGGGCAACCTCCCTCCCGAGCTTTTTCCGCCACCTCACCCGTCGCCCGGCCCAGATGCTTACCCTTGGTGTATTCCAAATCGGTATCAAGTACGCCTGCTTCTACATGAGCCTCATGTTCATCCCTGCCGCCATGGCCGCCATCCTCGGTGG
>PDRH01000028.1 GCA_002748015.1 Bacteroidota bacterium
CTACTCCTGGGTATGTGGGGCCTGGCCTCTTGCAACAAGGACGAGAGGAACTACGAGGCGGAGATAGAGTGGTTGCAATTTCAGATGGAGGGTGCAAACGGTGAGGTTATTGCCGTACAGCTGGACTCGCTGAAACAACCGTCGACTACAGAGCCAGAGGTTATTGCGCTGGAGAGTATGGCCGAGCTAGACCGACTGCAGCTGGCCTACGAGCTTTCGCCTGGAGCAACGGCAAACATTGAGCCTGGGGCGATAGTTGATGGTAAGCAAGAACGTATTGAGTTCACCGTGACGGCTGAGAACGGTCGAAACCAGCGGACGTACTACCTACGCCTATCCAAGAAAGAAAAGGTGGACTTTGGAACAGGTGGTGGACCGGCTAAAGAGTCCGGCCGTGAGCTGCAAAACCTCCACATAAAGGGGGTTGACTGCAAGGTGATTGCGAAAGGTACTCGAATATTCATCGAGGTGCCGAGAGGGACGGATTTGCATAGCCTGACGCTAGAGTTTGACCTGCCCAAAGGGGCAACATCGGATGTGGCTAGCGGAACAGCACTGGATTTCAGCGATGGGCAGGAGCAACACGTTAGCGTTACAGCGGAGAACGGTTCGACCCGCAGGTACAGCATAGAGGTGGGCTACCCCGTACTGCAATGCGGAGCGGAAATAGAGGAGTTTAGCTTTGAAGGGGCAGAAGTCTCCGTGGAGAAGGTGGGGCCGCGCATCTACGTGAATGTAGAGAAGGGGAAGGCGCTGACGAACCTCGTTGCGGTGATCAAGCTGAGCAAGAATGCGAAGTTGGTGGGTTTCGATGCGGCCAATCACGACTGGAGCCGGGAGCGGAGCATAACGGTTGTGAGCGAGGACGGGAATGCGAAGAGCATCTACACGGTGCGCACAAGCCAGAAGAAGATGCAGGGGGCTGAGCTGGAGAGCATCGTCATAGAGGGGATAAATGGGACGAATATGATAGTGGAGGGGGCGAACTACCTCTTCTTTACGGACAACAAGCAGTTCGACATGAAGGCGGTGAAAGCCAACATTCGGGTTAGCGAAGGGGCGAGCGTGAACTGGGATGGCAGCGCGAAGAACTTCAAGCAGGAGGGTACCTACGTAGACGGCCGGTATGTATACCAGCTAGAGGTCGTATCGGAAGATCTGGCGAGCAAGAGCTATTACAGTATTGCGATTCAGCAGGGTAACAATGGTCTCGACCTCTTTGCTAGCCGGCTCACCAGCCTTAGCATGGATGTTGCGGCGTTCGCCAAGCTCCCGGCTCCGGTAATTGTCGGTAGCGATATATACATAGCCGTAAAGCCTGATATGGATTTGAGCCAAGTGATGGTGTCGTTCACGATGTCGGAATGCGATGCCGACAAGCTGATTGATGCCAAGTACAGCGAGGCGGGAAAGAAGCCACTGGAGTTCAGCCTATGGCTTAACGATGAGGACCGCATCGTAGAGGGGGAGACGCTGTTTGAGCTCAAAGATGGGATGGCACTCTACCTTTGGCGTTTAGACCCGAATGTCACTTGGGCCTGGAGTCCAGAGGGCACCTGGATGAGGCGCAATACCTATACGGTACACCTTGTAGAGCTAGCAGAGACCTACCCTCCGGTGCTAGAGAGCTTCTCCTTCAAAGAGGTGAGCGCGGCGGCGAGCATCGTGGGGAACAGGATAAATGTACCGGTGGGGAAGGCGGATGTAAGCCGTCTGACTCCGGTGGTGCGCAAGGGTAAGGGTACGACTATCGAGGGGCTAGTTCCCGGGCAGGTGGCAGATTTCACCCATCCCGTAGAGATGACGCTGAAGGGGAGCAACGGCACGACGAAGATTTACACGATATACGCAGACCAGACGAAGAACTACCTTGCTGAACTGTGGGACTTGGGCTTTGACGAGCTTGGGGAGCTGGAGCCGGATGTGCAAGGTAGCACGTACACCTTCTTCTGCGCGCAGAGCGGTGCAGACCCGCACTCCCTGACCCCCCACTTCAAGATTAGCACAGGAGCAAGCAGCAGTGTACAGGCCGGGGTACCGGGCGACTTCAGCCGGCCGGTACTGATAAGGGTGACCTCGGAGGATGGGGCTATGACGAAGGTGTACCGCGTGGTGGTGGACAACCGGAAGAACAGCGAGGCAAAGCTACTCTCGTTCCGCTTTGCGGAGATGAAGGATGGGCTGCCGATTGCAGGGGACCTTATTGAGTTCAACGGCGAGGGACTGAATACGAAGCACCTGACCCCCATTTTTAGCGTGTCGCCGGGCGCAAGCGTTAGCGGGTTGACTAGCGGTGTAACCTCCGACTTCAGCAAGGAAGTAAAGCTGAAGATAGTAAGCGAAGACGGTAGCGATGAGGCGGTATACACGATTCGTAAAGAGGCGGCCGGTGGTCTGAAGTTTACCTTCGAGAAATGGAATAGCTACAGCGGGGGCAGCGCGCCAAACTTCATGAACCCTGAGGGGTGGAGCACGAGCAATAAGGGGATGGCTACGTCGATGTCCTCGATGCATGTTCCCGACAAATACCCCGTGTATCAGACCAGCGATGCACATGGCGGTAGCTACGCTGCTGCGATCGAAACAGTAAAGCTAGACAAGGACACTCCCGTGGGCTACAAGTCCATTGCGGCCGGTGCGCTATTCATGGGCAAGTTTGATGAGTCAAAGGTACTGAGCGACCCACTGGCCTCTACAAAATTCGGGGAGATGTGGACATGGTCTCCCGTAAAGCCCGACCACTTCAAGGGTTGGTACAAATACACGCCTGGGGCAACGTTGTGGGGACCAAATGCAGGGGAAAGACCAGGCGGGACGGATGTATTCTCTCTCTACGCTATCTTCTACTACGGCCCGACGCTCACCTCCGGCCAGGTAATCAACGGGAGCGATAGGATTATCGCAGAAGCACGCATTAGCGACCTTAGCCCCAAAAGCGAATGGACGTACTTCGACATACCGTTCGAGTACAAAAAGAGCATTCCAGCAGGCCAAACGCTACGCTATAGCATCGTGGCGAGCAGCAGCAAGGACGGTGGCAAATTCATCGGTGCCCCTGGTAGCCTCCTTATAGTTGACGACCTAGAAATAACTGGTAAAGAATAGAGCATGGAGAAAGCACAACGCCTAGGCCTAAGCTTCCTGGTGGGACTAATCCTACTAATCACCCAAACCAGCGCTGCGAAAAAGACCTCCGAGGGCGAGGAGAAGGAGGGCTTCATGGATAGCAAGTTCATGCGGGGGGCCACCTACTACTCCAAGAAGATAATCCAGGATGGAGCGGTACGTATAGGTCTCAATATCGGGGCGAGCGCCCCCTTCGGCATCTCCGATAACATCAGCCCGCTTTCCTACTCGCCGAACTTCTCGCCAGTTATCGCCTTCGACCGCGAATTCCTTCTCTGGAAGGGGCTATTCTTCAGTACAGGCATACGCTTGGAGTACAAGGGGATGCATACCAAGGCTAAGGTACACGACTTCCAAACGAACGTCGAGATTGAGAACGAGGACGGGTCCATCACCAAGAATAAGGGAAAATTCACCGGCGTAAACTCCACCAACGTGAACTGCGCCTACGCAACACTCCCCCTGGATATCGGCTGGCGCTTCAACAAGCACTACCGCCTACGTCTAGGTGCCTACATCAGCTACCGCATCACCGGGTCGTTCACCGGTAGCGCCAGCGATGGGTACATGTGGTCCGACCCAGAGGAAGGGAGCACGCTCAGCAACAAGCTCCTCATCGAGGATGCGCAGGACTTCGACTTCAGCAAGGAGCTACGTAGCTGGGACTGGGGGGTGGAGATTGCCGGCATGCACCGCATCACTGACCACTTCTTCATGGAGGCGGCATTTGCTGTGGGTGTACCGAAAATCTTCGTCGACGACTTCAAGGGCGTAAGCATGGAGATGCACCACCTCTACGGCTCGGTAAGCGTCGGCTACCACTTCCTACCGAGCTTCGAGAATGAAGGGAAAAAGAAGGATGCACTACCCATCCCACCCGCAACCCCGAATGGGGAGAAGAAGATGTAGCATCACGACAAAAAACGGAACAGAAAATATAACACGTAAGAAACTAGATGAAGAAGCATAATTTCAACGCCGGGCCATGCATACTGCCCGATTCTGCACTACAGGCGACATCCAAAGCCATCATAGAGCTAGAGGAGGCCGGCCTCCCACTCATTAGCATATCGCACCGTTCCAAGGAGTTCCAGGCTATCTTCGATGAAACGGTTGCCCTCTGGAAGGAGTTGCTACAAATCCCCGAAGGCTACAGGGTTCTATTCCTAGGCGGGGGAGCGAGCACCCAGTTCCTAATGACTCCCTACAACTTCCTTAATAAGAAGGCTGGCTACGTAGAGAGTGGCGTTTGGGCTAAGAAGGCCATCAAGGAGGCCGAATTTTTCGGCGAGGTGGTAAAGGTCGCTTCTTCTGCGGACAAAGGCTTCACATACTACCCTGCCATCAAGGAGATCCCCAGCGACCTTGACTACCTACACCTCACCACCAACAACACCATCTACGGCACTGAGCTACGCCAGGACATCGACTGCCCAGTACCTCTCATCGCCGACATGAGCTCCGACATAATGAGCCGTCCCGTTGACGTGAGCAAGTACGCCATGATATACGGTGGTGCGCAGAAGAACGTTGGTCCAGCTGGGGTGACCTTCGTAATACTCAAGGAGAGCATGCTAGAGACGGTGGCACGAGAAATCCCCACCATGCTCCAGTACAAAACCCACGTGGACAAGGATTCCATGTTCAACACGCCTCCCTGCTTCGCCATCTACACCATGCGCGAAACCCTCAAGTGGATTAAGGAGTTCGGTGGTCTGGCCAAACTCGAGAAGCACAACCAGGAGAAGGCAAAAATCGTCTATGATGAAATAGACCGCAATAGGATGTTCGTCGGAACAGTATCCGAGGAATCGCGTTCCATCATGAACCTCTGCTTCGTTATGAGCGAAGAGTACAAGGATAAAGAGGCCGAGTTCCTGCAGTTTGCGACCGAACAGGGTATGGTCGGCGTGAAAGGGCATCGTTCGGTAGGCGGCTTCCGTGCCTCCACGTACAACGCCCTACCCATCAAGAGCGCCAAGGCCCTCGTTGCCTGCATGCAGGAGTTCGAGAAGAAACACGCCTAGGCACGAAGAGCTGCCAGGAGCGGTAATGAGAATAAGGGCTAGGCGTAGGAGACCATCCGTACGACCTAGCCCTTACTAAGTAGAAACAGCAAGTAAATATACGATATGACCAAGGTACTAATCGCCACCGAAAAACCATTCGCCAAGGTAGCCGTTGACGGCATAAAGGCCATACTCAACGAGGAAGGGTTTGAACTCACGCTCCTCGAGGGCTACACAGACAGGAGCAAGCTCCTCAAAGCCGTGGCCGACGTGGATGCCATGATAGTCCGCAGCGATAAGATTGACAAGCAGGTTGCCGAGGCTGCCAGCAAGCTAAAAATCGTCGTTCGAGCCGGTGCTGGGTACGACAACCTCGACCTAGAATCGCTCAAGTTCCACGGTGTCGTCGCCATGAATACCCCGGGCCAGAATTCCAATGCCGTCGTAGAGCTAGTTATTGGCCTCATGATTATGATGGCTCGCAACAAATATAACGGTAAGGCTGGCGTAGAGCTACGGGGGAAGACCGTAGGTATTCACGGCTACGGCAATATCGGGCGCATACTCGGTCAGGTACTCAACGGGATGGGCATGGACGTGTACTGCTACTCGGTACCCGCACAGGACAAGGAGCAACTCGCCCAGGTAGGTGTTACAGTTGTGGACAGCCTAGAGGAGCTATTCGAAAAATGCCAATACGTATCCACCCATGTACCAGCCAACGAGCATACCAAAGGCTGCCTCAACTATGACCTCGTTAAGCGTATGCCCAAGGGTGGCACCCTCATCAACACCGCCCGCAAGGAGCTGATAGATGAGGACGGACTTCTAAAGCTCCTAGCTGAGCGCGAGGACTTCCAGTACGTTGCCGACGTGATGCCAGAAAAGGCCGACGAATTCAATAAATTCGCCGACCGGGTACTCTTCACCCCCAAAAAAATGGGTGCGCAAACCGCAGAGGCGAACATCAACGCCGGGCTTAAGGCCGCTCGCCAAATCGTAGCCTACCTACTCAACGGAGATACCACCCACCAACTCAACAAGTAAACGAAAGACTATGAGAATCAAACCATTCAAGGGGATACGCCCCCCCAAAGAACTCTGCAAGGAGGTTGCCTCACGCCCATACGATGTACTCAACTCTCAGGAAGCCAAGGCAGAAGCCGGCGAGAAGAGCCTCCTGCACATCATCAAACCAGAAATCGACTTCGACCCCATAGCGGACGAGCACTCCCAGGAGGCATACAGCAAGGCCGTGGAGAACTTCAAGCTCTGGCAGGAGCGTGGATGGCTAAGGCAGGATGAGCAGGAACGCTACTACATCTATGCCCAGACCATGAACGGTCGAACCCAGTATGGACTCGTCGCCGCTTGCCACTTCGAGGATTACGTAGAGGGCAAAATCAAAAAGCACGAGCTAACCCGTACCGAAAAGGAAGAAGACCGGATGAAGCACGTGCGCAATCAGAATGCCAACCTCGAGCCCGTCTTCTTCGCCTACCAGGCCGTGGCTGAGATGGACCAGATTGTGAAGGACATCGTCGAGAAGCAGCAACCCGAGTACGACTTCGTTGCAGAGGGTGACGGCTTCGGGCATACCTTCTGGGTGATAGAAGATGAAGCGGTCAACAAGCGCATCACAGAGATCTTCTCTGCAATACCTGCACTCTACGTAGCAGACGGGCATCACCGCACGGCAGCCGCCGCACGCGTTGGCGCAGAGAAGAAGTCCCAAAACCCCAACCACACCGGTAAGGAGGAGTACAACTACTTCCTGGCAGTTATCTTCCCAGACAGCCAGCTCAAGATCATAGACTACAACCGCGTTGTCAAGGACCTCAACGGCCTGAGCGAAGAGGAACTGCTACAGAAGCTAGAGGACGCTTTCGAGGTGAAGAAGCATGGCCAAGAGTTGTACAAACCTAACGCCCTGCACAACTTCAGCATGTACCTCGCTGGACAGTGGTACTCCCTAACAGCCAAGCCCGGCACCTACAATGACGACGACCCTATCGGGGTCCTCGACGTTACAATCCTATCCAACCTCGTGCTAGACAAGCTACTAGGCATCGAGGATCTACGCACCTCAAAGCGGATAGACTTTGTAGGGGGCATCAGAGGCCTCGGCGAGCTAAAGCAACGCGTGGATAGCGGCGAGATGAAAGTCGCCTTCGCCCTATACCCGGTATCCATGCAGCAGCTCATCAACATTGCTGACACTGGCAACATCATGCCACCGAAGACCACCTGGTTTGAACCTAAGCTACGCTCTGGACTAGTCATCCACACCCTGGAAGACTAGCTCCACAACATAACATAAAAGAATGCCGCGCCCAAAAGCGCGGCATTCTTATACCAGGGAAAATCCAGTTAAACAGACAATTAGCCAGCAAAAATGCAACAAAACAAGCCCAGAAGCGTAAAATATAAACAGCACGCATAGCAGTAAAAAGAACAAGATTAACGGCTTATGAACGAATTGGGGCGAACGGTTAGCAAAGCGGTGGAAACGCTACGAAAGGGAGGCGTAATACTCTACCCCACCGACACCATCTGGGGGCTAGGCGCCTCCATACAACACCCAGAGGCATTCCACCGGCTTCTAGACCTAAAGGGACGACCTCCATCACAAACCTTCATACTCCTAGTCGCATCCATCGACATGCTCCACGAGTACATCCCCGACCTACGAAATGAAACCATAGACCTCATCAAAAGCTCAGAACGACCGCTCACCCTCATCTACCCACAATCCACCGGGATAAACGAAAGCATCAAAGCTAGCGACGGTAGTATCGGCATACGAGTGGTTAAGCAGAAGTTCTGCCGGATACTCATCGAAACCCTACGCCACCCCATCACCTCAACCTCAGCCAATATACACGGCTACCCATACGAAGGCTACAAGAATATCCCGGCAAGCATCAAAACCGGAGTCGACTACGCCGTCCCCCCCAGCTATGACGAGCTGGACGGCAAGCGCCCCTCCCGCATACTCAAGCTAGAACCAGATGGGTACACAGTAATTCGGGATTAACCGCTACAGATCCATGGCCAATAAAAGAACAAGGGGGACGTTGCTCTAGCAACGTCCCCCTTATCTATCCTACGAATGGCGCTACACGTGATGAGCAACCCCGTCCGCCTGAGCCGCCGCCTCCATGACGCACTCGCTCAGCGTCGGGTGGGCATGCATAGTCTCATAGATACCCTCCGGAGTGCTACCGTAGTGCAAAGCCAGACAAAGCTCGCCGATGAGCTCCGTAGCGTTCGCCCCGATGATATGCGCCCCGGCTAGCTGGCGGCTATCGCTCCGGAAGAGCAGCTTCACAAAGCCATCCCGATGCCCCATCGCCGTAGCCTTACCCGAAGCCGTAAATGGGAACTTACCTACGAAATACTCCACCCCCTGCTCCTTGAGCTGACGCTCAGTCAACCCCACCGAGGCTACCTCCGGCGTTGTATAGGTACACGACGGGATATTGGCCATACGGCTGGCATCCAGCTCACGCCCCAAAATCGCATCCACCGCCATAGCCCCCTCAACCGAGGCCACGTGTGCTAGCGCAGGCGTGGTGCAGACATCGCCTATGGCATACACATGCGGTACATTCGTCGCCCCCCCAAGAGAAGTTACTATCCGCCCTCGGTCCATCTCAACCCCCAGCGCCTCAAGCCCTAGGTTCTCCGTATTGGGCTGAATACCAACGGCCGAGAGCACCACCTGCGCCTCAATCTCCTCCACGCCCTTCTTCGTCTCGACGTGCAGCACGCACCCTTCGTCCGAGACATCTACCCGCTGCACCATAGCAGAGGTCATCGTCTTCACCTTCTTACGACGGAACACACGCCCCACCACGCTCGCCACATCATCGTCCACCAGCGGCATCAACTGCGCCTGCGCCTCTATGAGCGTAACCTTGGTACCCAGCGCAGCATAGAACTCCGCCATTTCGCAACCGATGGCTCCTGAACCCACTATGGCCATAGAATCGGGCCTATAGCCCAATGAGAGTGCCTCCCGGTAGGCTATTATCCGCTCCCCATCCACCGGCAAAGAAGGCACCGCACGCGCCCTCGCGCCAGTAGCTATTATTATATCCTTCGCCTTTAGCACCTGCTCCACCCCATCGGCCGAAAGCACCTTCACCTCCGTAGCCGAGAGCAAAGACCCCGCCCCCTCTATAATCTCCACCTTTGCCCTATCCAGAAGGAACTTCACCCCCTTGCTCATATTACCCGCAACCTCGCGCGAACGCCCCACCACACGCTCCATATCCACCTCTATAGGGCCAAGACGTATGCCGAAATCCGCCGCATTGCGGATGGCATCGCACGCATGCGCACTCTGCAGCAAGGCTTTAGTAGGGATACACCCCCAGTTGAGGCAAACGCCCCCCAGATGCTCCCGCTCTACAACCGCAACCCGCAACCCATTATGTGCTGCGTGCAGAGCCGCCACGTAGCCCCCCGGGCCACTACCTATAATAACAACATCGTATACCATAGTCCTATCGCTTAAATACTCCTGAATATATAACAGGAGACTAAGGCTAATGTTGCCCTAGCGACCAGGACTTCAAGCCCCCCTACCTCAGCGCAAGGCTAACGATATTCTCCACGTGCTTCGTATGCGGGAACATATCCACCGGCTGCACCCGCTCAATGCGATAGGCCGAATCGAGCAGCCCCAGATCACGCGCTTGCGTAGCTGGATTGCAGGAT
>PDRH01000029.1 GCA_002748015.1 Bacteroidota bacterium
GGACGGGGAGTGGCTGCTCTTCGCCGCCGTTACGGAAATCTTCCGGGGGGAGAAGCAGGGGAGCTTTTGGGCTGTGAAGACCGATGGTAGCCGGCAGGAGCTATTCCACCGCGACCGAATCAGCCTGCAGAACATGCCCCGCTTCATCCCTAGCGATGGGCATCGCATCGCCTTCAAGGGCTACTTCCAGGAGGGCTACGAGGGGGAGGACGGCGAGATGCTCGAGGGGGTTAGCTATGAGGTGCTTTTCGCGTACGACCTGGACAAGGGGGAACGCTTTGAGCATTTGGCGGATGGTATCTCCTACTGGGCCGTGGGCTCGGTGCGCTAGGGTAGGGTTGAATGGTTGATAATGTAAAGCGATAGCATAATGAGAGGGATATTTTTACTCTTTATCCTGACCCTTGCGTTGGGCCTTGGAGCGATGGCGCAGGTACAGGATGTATACCCGACCAGCGTGAAGGGCCTGAATTTCAGCAAGGCCGGTGAGCAGCAGTTTAAGAAGAAGCTCAAGCGCTTTGAGGCGCTCATCGAGGGCAAGATGCAGGGGCAGGGGCTGGGCTACGATCAGCTTAGCCCTGCGGATCGGCAGCTCTACGACTGGGGGCGTAATTTCAGCGAGGATAGCCCCTCCTACTACGTGGAGTACGAGCGTTGCTGGATGCATAGGCATGGGCCGGTTGCCAGCTCTGCGAGCAGCCATCTCCAGGCGCAGGGTAGGGCTACCTATAATCCGGAGAATGCGCTCGACTGTAGCTATAAGACGGCCTGGGTGGAGGGTGTGAAGGGCAAC
Organism: Bacteroidota bacterium; assembly: GCA_002748015.1. Classification (GTDB taxonomy): domain Bacteria; phylum Bacteroidota; class Bacteroidia; order Bacteroidales; family CAJPTX01; genus Bacteroides_D. Next base: position 794 of record PDRH01000029.1, read on the forward strand.
GGTATTGGGGAGAGTATAAGCTTCACCTTTGCGGAACCGCCGCAGGTGGAGGTGGTGTACATCGCGAATGGCTACGTCAAGAGTGCCCAGGCTTGGCGGGATAACGGTCGGGTGAAGATGCTGCGGGTGTACGTGGACGGGGTAGCGAAGTACGATTTCTACCTGAAGGACAAGCGGGCGGTGCAGGGCTTCGTTATCCCGCGGCTGTCGAAGTGTAGAACCCTTCGCTTCGAGATCCTGGCGGTGTATCCGGGGGCGAAGTACCAGGATGTGGCCATAAGCGAGTTCGACTTTGGCTACCTAATGCACTAGGGGCTATTGAGCCAATGGGGGGGAGAGGAGTGGTGAGAAGAGTCCAATTCGGTATATTAGCGGCGCGGCAAGCCGACTGCCGCTACGGGCTGCCTGCTCGCGATAAATGCTTTCCATTCGGCGCATTGGGTAGCAAGCGGCCAGAAGGCGTTGCGATTTTTCGCTTCGTTAAGGAGCAGCAGCGCTCAGGCTCTCCCGCCAGTCAACGCATGTCTAGAATGGCTGAAGCGATAGCTGCATTGTGGCTAGTAAGGGTACTCAGCCTGCTAGTTTTGAGCTTAGCCTTTGGCCCAAGGGCACTGGCAGGTGAGGAGCGTGGATAGAAGCCTCCACTTCGAGACTATGGCGGTGTATCCGGGGGCGAAGTGCCAGGATGTGGCGATAACGGAGTTCGACTTCGGGATAGTTCGTTTGTACTAGGAGATTACTGTAACATAAATCATGAAAGCGATGAAGAAGTTTCACTGGTTGCTGATAGTTGCCCCAGCCCTGCTATTGGCATCCTGCGGGGGTGGGCAGAATGGTGGCGCCAGCGAGAAGGCAGCTGGCACCACGGCGGATAGCGCAGCTGCGGTGGACTCCGTTGCTGAGGGGGAGGTGCAGCAGGAGGAGGTGCTCGGGGGAGTGGATCTGGCCTACGTGAAGGATGCGAAGCTATACATCAATAGGCAGGAGGGAGGTAGCATGGCGGTTGAGGATGAGGTGCAACCCGTGCTGAGCTGCGTTTTCAGCGGTGGGGGTGATCTCTGCTACGTGGCCGATGATAAGGGTAAGCTGGTGCTCAAGCGCTTGCGGTTGGCCGACGATGGGGGGTACGAGTTGGAGCAGCTGTGCGACCTGGGGCTGACGCCGGGCGATTGCCTTAGGCCAGATGGTAGTCCTAGCAAGTTGGAGTATAGTACCTTCGATGATGGCGAGAGCAAGTTTGAGTGGGTGCGTCTTCCGTTTAACTACAGCACGGCGATTTCCAATTTTATCCAGGCAGTAGACTACGACTTCGCAGCGGGGGCGATGAGGCGGTTAATCGAATCCGATTACGCGGAGGAGCAGTGCGCTGGCGGCGAGCCGGATTACACCGTGGATTTCGTTGACCTTGTGTCAGTTCCCCGTAAGGACTGGCGCCATGGTAACCTGTACTCCGATGGTGGCCAGCTCTACTACAAGGATAAGTGCCTAACGAGCGAGCTGCGCCTAGAGGGCGATGCGAGCGTTGAGCAGATTGAGTATGTCGAGGCTCGCTTCTCGCCCGATAGGCGGCGTCTACTCTTCGGTGCGGTGCTTGCGCTGAAGGAGGTCGGCGAGGGTGAGGTGCCATTCGGGGTGGTATGCGCGGCCAATCTGGATGGTACGGGGCAGCGCATTGTTCTTGAGTACCTGGACCTGTGGGGGGGCGAGCACTACCCGGCGTGGGCTGGTAGCAGCATGGTCTACCTGGCATCGGTGGCTGATAATGATAGCGGGGAGGTGGTTCGTAGGCTGATGCGGCTGTCTGAGGAGAAGGGCTTAGAGGAGGTTGCTTCGGGCGTTTCGTATTGGTGTAGCAGGTAGTTTTCTGGCGCGCTGGCTGGGTATTGGGGTATGTTGGTAAGGTGCATTTTCTAGTGCTTGCCGCAGCGAATGCGGCAAGCACTTTCTGGCCCACAGGCAGAAGGTAAAGGTATTCATCTCGCAACCCATGTTGGCTACCGATCAGGCGATAGTAGGCGACAGTGAATGGCGACCGAGGCAGAGGATTGGGAAACCGTATGGGGTTGCAAGATGGATGATGAGCTTGCCAAGGGGTATGGGTGGGTATCCTGATAGATTAAGGGTAATCTGTGCAGTACAAATGGGGGGCTATAAGCCCCCCTTTGTATATAGAGAGGATGTGGTTCAAGTTTTTCTTCGGTTCAAAACGAGCAGTCCCGGCCCAATCGCCTACCTTCTCTCCGCTCTCCTTGCCATCTACCTCTAGAACGTATTCTTTTAGGCCATCATTCGCCCTAAAGGACACCTCTATTCCCTCCTCTTCGATCTCGTATTTCGCCCTACCAACGTGGGCTTCGGAGGACATTGACAAGTCGCATGACACTACGAATAACAACGAGTATACCGAATTTCCAGAACTTCCTCATCGCTATGCATTTTGAGTTTGCACTATTCCCCCGGGGGGGACTCTACCTTTGCTTCTAATGGCAAGTACGCAATTTTTTCTCTTGTGGGCAAGTGCTGGTTGCGTGTTTGTGAAATATAGCCAGAGAATGTGCTAATCAGACGAGTATGGGTATGGATGAAGAAGGGGGGAGGGCGACATTTCCCTTCATTGCATGCTATGATTTGGCTACTGAGCTTGGAATACGTAATTGGGCAGGAAGGGCCTTCGCAGAACCAAGAGCTTTTTCTATCTGCGTTGCGCTTCGATGGGAGGTGAGCGTGAGGAGTATATCGGGGAAAATACCTATCTTTGCATAGACGGTATACTCCTAAAGACCCATAGCCATGCTTATCCTCAATCCCCTGTATGACACGGCCTTCAAGTATCTTATGGATAACGAGGAGGTAGCTAAGATAGTTCTCTCTACCATTCTTGGGGTTGAGGTTGTCGAGCTGAGCCCCATGCCACAGGAAACCCCCTTTCGTATGCAGGGGTGGTCGCTCTCGCGTTTTGACTACCGGGCGGTGGTTCGTAGCGAGGAGGGTGAGGAGCAGATGGTCATAGTGGAGGTGCAGAAGTCGCGTAGCCCTAGCCCCATCCCCCGTTTTCGGAACTACCTTGCCCTCAACTACGCATCGGGTTTTAGGGAGGCCATAGCCTTCGATTCGGCTAAGGAGCCGAAGAACCCCGTGCTGCCTGTGGTCCCCATCTACATTCTGGGCTACGATCTCCCGGAGTTCGAGGGGCGCATTATACGGGTTGACACCAAGCCCTATGACTACTCGCTGGGGCGGCATGTGGAGGTGAAGAGCCGCTTTGTTGACCTGCTTACGCATAGGTGTCACATTCTCATTGCGGTGGATAAGGAGGCCAAGAGGAAAGGGCGAAAGGGGGCGGAGGTGGATGATGTAGCTGTTCCTGCCGTGGATGAGGCGCATGCTGAGGCCTACCGGCAGCTGGAGCTGCTCCTGGATCTCTTCATCCAGAAGGTTGCAGGGGCAGATAAGAACGATGTTATAGAGATAGAGGGCGGTCGCTATGGGGATGGTGCGCTCAAGCAGGTGGTGGAGCATCTGCGAGAGGGTACGCTCGACGATGAGCTCATCCGCTCCATCTTTCTTGAGCGAACCTATGAGGACTATGGGAAAACGCTTCTGGAGGATCTGGCGGCCAGCGAGCGGAATTTGGCAGCCAGCGAGCGGAATCTGGCGGCTGTTGAGCGTAGCCTAGAGGAGAAGGAGCGTAGCTTGGAGCAGACGCAACGAGAGCGGGAAATAGCTAAGCGGGACCGTGAAGCCGCCGAGCGGGAGCGTGAAGCCGCCGAGCGAGAAAAGCTAGACATAGCCCGTCGCATGGCGAAGATGATGCTTGCTATGGGCAAGACACCTGATGAGGTGGCCATGGAAACGGGCCTCTCTAGGAAGGATATTGAGGGTCTTGCCTAGTGATAGGCTCGGGGGTCTAGCTGCTCAATGGGGGGATGCTACTCCTGTTCGTAGTGCCCATTCTCTGTTGGTTGGTCTGTCGTTGTACCATTTTGTGTGGTGCAATGGCGGTGTGCGTCTAGGGTGTCTTTATACTTTTTTGTCCGTGAGTTTACTGGGAGTTAAAAGCATTGGATATGCGTAAGAAAATCAGCGTAGTCTTTGTGTGCCATGGGAATATTTGCCGTTCGCCTATGGCGGAATTCGTGATGAAGGACCTTGTGTTTAAAGCGGGTCTTAGCGAGGGCTTTGAGATAAGCTCAGCGGCCGTCTCAAGCGAGGAAATCGGCAATGATATGTATGGCCCTGCTAAGGCCAAGCTACTGGAGCACGGTGTGCCCTTCACGCCGCATAGTGCCCATAGGATTACCCTCCAAGAGTATGTACAGGCCGATGTGGTGGTGGTGATGGATGAGTCCAACATGCGTCTACTTGGGGGGATAGTGGGAGATGCTAGCCGAGTGCGTAAAATGATGTCCTTTGCTGGTCGGGGGGGCGATGTGGCTGACCCGTGGTATACTAGGGATTTTGAGGCTACCTATCGTGATGTTCTTGCTGGTTGTCAAGGGCTTCTACAGCAGCTGAACGAGGGGGGATAGGCGAATAGGTTGGTCTACTAGGCATCTATGTAGGAGGAAATTCACCACGGCCACCTTAGAAAGTGGCTATTATTCCACTAAAGCGCCTGGTTGATAGTGAACAAAAGGGCTGGTTTTCTAGTCTATTAGGGTATAGTCTTGACTAGAAAGGTTTTTCATTATCAGCCTTTTTAATATCTTTGAGATGGGAAGTAACAACGCAACGCCTAATGCAATATCGTGAGGATGTACCGCTAATTAGTCAGCTCAGCAAGTGGTTCGGATTCGATGCCTTCAAGGGGAATCAGGAGGCCATAATCCGGAATCTGCTGCAGGGGCATGATACCTTCGTGCTGATGCCTACCGGTGGTGGGAAATCCCTCTGCTACCAGCTGCCAGCCCTTATACTGGATGGGGTGGCCATCGTGGTTTCACCGCTCATTGCGCTGATGAAGAACCAGGTAGATCTCATGCGGGGCTATAGCGAGAAGGACGGGATAGCCCACTTCCTCAACTCCTCCCTCAACCGGAAGCAGATTGCGCAGGTCAAGTCCGATATAAGCTCCGGCAAGACCAAGCTTCTCTACGTTGCGCCCGAATCCCTCAACAAGGAGGACAACATAGAGTTCCTCCGTACGGTTAGCATCTCATTCTACGCCATTGATGAGGCGCACTGCATCTCGGAGTGGGGGCATGACTTCCGCCCGGAGTACCGCCGCCTACGCCAGATAATCAACGAAATTGGTCAGGCTCCAGTCATTGCGCTCACAGCCACTGCAACCCCCAAGGTGCAGAGCGATATCCAGAAGAACCTCGGCATGGCCGATGCGACGCTCTTCAAGTCCTCCTTCAACCGCCCCAACCTCTACTACGAGGTGCGTCCGAAGGCGAATGCGACCCGTGATATCCTTACCTACATAAAGGATAATCCCGGCAAGTCGGGCATCATCTACTGCCTGAGCCGCAAGAAGGTTGAGCAGATGGCGGAGGTGCTGCAGGTCAACGGCGTGCGTGCCCTGCCCTACCATGCGGGCATGGATCCTGCCACCCGGGGTAAGCACCAGGATGCCTTCCTGCAGGAAGAGGTGGAGGTCATCGTGGCTACCATCGCCTTCGGCATGGGTATAGACAAGCCGGATGTTCGCTACGTCATACACTACGACATGCCCAAGAGCCTCGAGGGCTACTACCAGGAGACTGGTCGGGCAGGGCGAGATGGCGGAGAGGGGCGTTGCATCGCTTTCTACTCCAAGAAGGATATGCATCGTCTCGAGCATTTCATGCAGAACAAGAGCATATCCGAGCAGGAAATTGGAAAGCAGCTGCTCCTGGATACGGTGCACTACGCCCAGGGGGGTGATTGCCGTCGCGTTATGCTCTTGCAGTACTTCGGTGAGCGATACGAGAAGGGCAACTGCGGTACTTGCGATAACTGCAATCAACCTCAGGAGCGCTTTGATGGCGAGCCGGATTTGCTGGCGGTGCTTAACCTCCTCCAGAAGATCGGGGATGGCTTCAGGGGGGCACACCTCCTGCATATTCTCATGGGCGAGGAGACGCCGGATACCAAGCTCTACGAGAATGAGAAGCTTCCGGAGTTCGGCTCAGGTAGCCAGAAGGGCAAGGACCATTGGGATTGCGTTATTCGTCAGGCCGTCGTCCACGACTTCATCATGAAGGACATACAGCAGTATGGTCAGCTCTACCTGACCGATAAGGGAAGGGCCTTCATAAGCGACCCGTACTCCATACGCCTGGTAAAAGACCACAAGTACGACCAGACGGAGAAGATAGAGACCGGCGTGGTGCCAGAGGCAGGGGCTGTGGACAATACGCTCTTCAGCATGCTGAAGAACCTCTGCCAGGATGAGGCCAAGAAGCGTAACATCCCCCCATTCGTTATCTTCCAGGATGCATCCCTCCAGGAGATGACCATCCACTACCCAACTAAGATAGACGACCTCCAGTACATCTCTGGTGTCAGCATGGGGAAGGCGCGGCGCTACGGGAAGCCCTTCGTAGAGCTGATCAAGCAGTACGTAGAGGACAACGACATCATCCCGGTGTCTGATATGGTTGTCAAGGTTGTACCTAAGCGCTCGCAGCTGAAGCTTCAGCTCATCAGCAGCATAGACCGGAAGATGAACCTTGAGGACATCGCCGAAATGCGCCAGATAGACATGGATGAGCTGCTCCATGAGATAGAGCAGCTCGTCAGCGCGGGCACCAAGCTCGACATAGGCTATTACGTCGACGAGAACGTGGAGGACGATATACAGGAGGACGTGTACGACTACTTCAAGAACGATGCTGAGAGCGACTCGCTCGAGGAGGCCCAGCGGGCGCTCAAGGACATGGACGTAACCGAAGAGGAGCTGCGCCTCGTCCGCATACGCTTCATCTCCGAGATGGCTAACTAGCTAGGGGGGGATTCTAGGCTTAGACGAGGAGGATACGGATGGCGAGAAAAGAGATAAACACGGACTTCTGGGTAAAGGCTCTTTTAGACCAGGCGGGTATCGAGCTGTCTGCCCAGGGGTGTAATATACGGGAGGTGGAGGAGGCGCTCAAGACGGCTTCAAAGGCTGGAACGGGTAGGCAGGGGTATCCCGAGTTCTGTGGGCTTGTGCGGGGCGATTTTCTCATTGTTATAGAGGATAAGGCGGACATTGTCCAGCATCTGCTGCAGGATGCTACGGGGGGAATAGACCAAGGGCTAAGCGCAGTGCAGGGCTACGCTATGAATGGTGCCCTATTCTATGGTCTCCATCTCCAGCGCCATACTGGCTACAAGAAAATCTTTGCCCTCGGGATATCGGGTACTGAGAAGCGCCATAGGATAAGCCCCATTTTTGTACGTGAGGATGGTAGCTATCAGATACTACCCGAGCTCAGCACCCTCATATCCTTCTCCGACCAGAACATCCAGGAGTACTACGAACGGGAGGTGCTTGGCCAGCGTACCGATGGGGAGAAGACCACTGCCGAGATACTCCGCGAGGCGCAGCAGCTGCATGAGGATCTACGAAACTACGGGAGCATACAGGATAAGGATAAGCCCCTGATAGTCTCGGGTATCCTACTCGCCCTGCGCGAGATGGAGTCCGGGGGATTTAGCATAGCCATGCTCACCGGTGATCAGCAGGGGCGAACGGATGGGCAGAAGCTCTACGATGCCATAGAGGCCAACCTCAGGAGGGCAAGGGTCGCTCCCCAGACCAAGCTGGAGCTCGTGTTGCAACAGTTCACCGTTATCCGCGATACCAAGGTCATCAACTTGGTGAATACTACCCTCGGGAAAACGCCCCTCCGCCACTTCACGGAGTTCATCTACGATAGTATATACATGAGCATACGCTATGTCCAGTCGGCCGAGGACTACGTTGGGCGCTTCTACGGCGAGTTCATGTCCTACTCCGGCTGCGATGGGCAGTCCCTGGGGATAATACTCACCCCCAAGCACATCACCGAGCTCTTCTGCCAACTAGCTAGGCTTCAACCAACGGACACTGTTCTCGACCCCTGCTGCGGAACGGCCGGCTTCCTCATCGCCGCGATGCACCACATGCTCCTGCAGGCTGAAAACGACACCGAGCGGAAGGAAATCCGCCAGGATCGCCTCCACGGTATAGAGCTCCAGCCCCACATGTTTACCATCGCCACCACCAACATGATACTGCGGGGCGACGGGAAGAGTAACCTCATCAACGACGACTTCTTCCGCCAGGAGTCCGATCAGCTGCAGCTTCAAGGCTATAGCGTGGGCATGATGAACCCGCCCTACGCCCAGGGGTCCAAGCAGAATCCCACCCTGTACGAGATCAGCTTCACCGAGCATCTGCTGGACTCCATATGCCCGGGTGGAAGGGGGCTGGTGATACTCCCCCAGTCCTCCATGACCGGCAAAACCCGGGAGGAGCGAGCAATCAAGGCTAACATCCTTAAGAAGCATACCCTGGAGGGCGTAATAACCCTCAACCGCGATACCTTCTACGGCGTGGGTACGAACCCCTGCATTGCCATATTCACCGCCGGAGAGCCGCATAACTTCAAGGAGAAGCAGTGCCGCTTCATCAACTTCGAGGATGATGGCTACAGGGTGGCCAAGCACGTGGGTCTGGTGGAAACGAGCGCGGCCAAGGACAGGCAGCAGTACCTGCTCGATGTGTGGGAGGGTAGGCAGACCCAGTACGAGAGTCGTTTCTGCGTGGAGACTACCATAGAGGCGGGCGATGAGTGGTTGCACGCCTTCTACTACTTCAACGATGAGATACCCAGCGAGGAGGACTTCCGAAGAACCATGGCGGACTATCTAACCTTCAAGTTCGAGATGCTGGCCCAGGGGAGGGGAGACCTATTCGCTGACGAGCTTAAGGAGAATCGCAATGGGTAGGGTTAGCCTAGAGGATAGGGAATGGGGGG
>PDRH01000030.1 GCA_002748015.1 Bacteroidota bacterium
GCGGGGGCTTACGGGGAGGGGGAGGGTAGTGGTTCCGCCTGGGGTAGCTCCCACTCCTTATCTAGGCGGTACGCAGGGTGGGGGAATGAGCGCGCAGGGGGTGTATGTGGGGAGGGGGCGGCCACCCGATTTATCTGGAATGGATATGGCGTATGGGGAGGAAATTCGGGGCGAGGTGTTGCTGTCCTAGCGTTGCGGTATTCAGCGGGCTAGCCATTGCGGGGCAAGACTTTCCGGGATTTTGCAGGGTGGTGCTTGGGGTGCTTGGTCGGTGGGAAACGGCATGCAAAATAGCACCCCTATAGCAACAATAGGATTTTTTATTATACCTTCGCGCTTGGTAAACACTAAGGTATGCTAGCTACGGATAGTAGGTTCACTATCTTATTCTCTGATGTAGACGGGCGTTCCGGGGCTTACTCCCGCAGTGTGGGTGGGGTATTCTTCACCGATCGGGAGTCCTGGGGTGTCCATGATGCGTCCTTCGGCGTGGAGGTTGAGGGGCGGTGCGAGGGGCATAAGTACGAGTTCACCGTGCGCCTGGAGGGCTCGGTGGTGCTGGAGTGCGACCGCTGCTTGCAGCCCATGGATCTCCCGATGGAGTTCGAGGGTGTGCTGAAGGTGGAGCGACGGGCCGGCCTGACCGATAGCTTTGATGGCGAGGAGTGGACGATGGGCGATTCGAGCGAGGGGGTGGATATCGCTCCCTACATCCGGGAGAGCGTTTACCTGAGCCTTCCGATGCGGCACTACCATGGTATGGAGGGTACGCTGGAGGAGGATTGCAACCCCGAGATGCTGGCTCGGCTGGGCGGTGAGGCCGTCGAGGGAGAGGGTAAGCTGGGGGAGCTATTCACGGAGGAACTTGCCGAGGCGCGGCGCAAGCTGCTCGGCCAATAGATAGATTATTAGCGAACGAAGAGGATTTTAAGGAGACAGAACAATGGCACATCCAAAGTCGAAGATATCGAAGCAGCGTCGTGATACCCGTAGGGCGCATCATGCGATTAGCCCGGTAACGCTTTCTGAGTGTTCCAACTGCGGGACGATGATTCCCCGCCACCACGTATGCCCGGACTGCGGCTACTACCGTGGTCAGCAGCTGATCGCGAAGGAGGAGGAGAACTAGTCCCGTTTGTCTAACTGGCAGTAGAAGCATATGAGGATCGGAGTAGATGCCATGGGTGGCGATTTCGCCCCCCGTTCCGTCGTGGAGGGCATAGTCGCTAGCGAGAAGTGGCGGACGGCCGAGCACGAGCTTGTGATATTTGGCGATAGGGCGCAGCTGGAGGAGGAGTTCAAGCGGGCGGGAAGGCGCGTGGAGGACTACGAGGTGGTGCACTGCTCCGAGGTCATAACGATGCACGACCACCCCGTGCGCGCCATTGCGGAGAAGGCCGACAGCAGCATAACCGTTGGCTTTCAGCATTTGGCGGCGGGGCGGATTGATGGTTTCGCAAGCGCAGGGCACACCGGGGCGATGATGGCCGGGACGATGAATTTCGTGAAGGCTGTCCCGGGGATTCTGCGTCCGGCCATTGCGGCCTACTTCCCGACCAGCGAGGACAACTACAACATCCTGCTGGACGTGGGACTTAACGCCGACTGCAAGCCGGATGTACTGGTGCAGTATGCGGTGCTGGGTTCGCTCTATGCGGAGCATGTGATGGGCAAGGAGCAGCCTCGGGTGGGGCTGCTGAACATCGGAGAGGAGCCCCAGAAGGGTAACTTGGTGTCGAAGGCGACGCACGAGAAGATGGCAGCCTCAGAGGATTTCGTCTTCGCGGGGAACGTGGAGGGGAACGAGATCTTCAGCGATCAGCGTGTGGATGTTATCGTGACGGATGGTTTTGTGGGGAACATCGTGCTCAAGGAGGCCGAGGCGCTCTACAAGATAATCCTCTCGAGGGGGATACGTGATGATTACTTCGATAGCTTCAACTTCGAGCACTACGGCGGCACGCCGGTGCTGGGGGTGAATGCGCCGGTGATCATCGGGCATGGTATATCGAATGCGAAGGCGATTGATAACATGATTCGCCAGACGAGTACGGTCATCTCCAGCGGGCTCTGCGAGAAATTTAAAAGCTTTTTCAAGAATGCCTAAGATTCAAGCGTGTATCAAGGGGGTTGCCGGCTACATGCCGGACTACGTCCTGACGAACGAGGAGCTGAGCCGGATGGTCGACACGAGCGATGAGTGGATTATGGCTCGTATCGGCATCAAGGAGCGGCGGATCCTCAAGGGTGAGGGGCTTGGCTCCAGCGAGATGGGGATCAAGGCCATCGAGCGGCTGCTGGAGAAGACCGGCACGCGCCCTGAGGAGGTGGACCTGCTGATATGCGCTACGGTTACGCCAGATATGCAGTTTCCGGCGACGGCGAATATCCTGGCTGACAAGGCGGGGATACTCAATGCCTTCGGCTACGACATCAACGCGGGGTGCTCGAGCTTCCTATATGCGATGGTTACGGCCTCGAAGTTCATCGAGTCGGGCTCGCACAAGAAGGTGATTGTCGTGGGGGTGGATAAGATGTCGTCGATAACGGATTTCACGGACCGTCAGACCTGCGCAATCTTTGCTGATGGCGCAGGGGCGGTTCTGATGGAGCCGGATACCGAGGGCTATGGTCTGGTGGATGCGAAGCTGCAGGTGGATGGCGCTGGGCGTAAGCATCTCTACCAGGTGGCGGGTGGCTCGTGCTACCCGGCCTCTGAGGAGACGGTGGCCAAGCGCCAGCACTACATCTACCAGGAGGGGCAACCGGTGTTCAAGGCGGCGGTCTCGAACATGGCGGACACGGCCGTGGAGGTCATGGAGCGCAATGGGCTCAATGGTGAAACGGTGGATTGGCTGGTGCCGCACCAGGCGAACCTGCGCATAATCGATGCGACGGGTAAGCGCATGGGGCTGGATAAGGAGAAGGTGATGATTACCATAGACCACACGGGCAACACTACCAGCGCGACCCTGCCGCTCTGCCTGGCGGAGTACGAGGGGAAGCTTAAGAAGGGGGATAACCTCATCTTTGCGACCTTTGGTGCGGGCTTCACCTGGGGGGCGGCCTACGTGAAGTGGGCCTACGATGGTGCAAGCGTGGCGGATAAGTAGGTATTGGTAGAGGGGATAATCAGGAACGAAAGGAGCAAGTAGATGTTTAGCGGGATAGTAGAAGCAATGGGGGTGCTACAGAAGGTGGAGCGCGATGGTGGTAATATCCATCTGACGCTGGCCTGCCCCTTCGTGTCGGAGCTGACGATAGACCAGAGCATTGCGCACAATGGTGTGTGCCTGACGGTGGTGGATCTGCCGGGCGATGGTACGTATACGGTTACGGCGATCCAGGAGACGCTGGACAAGAGTAACCTGGGTCTGCTGAAGGTGGGTGATGAGGTGAACCTGGAGCGGAGCATGAAGCTGGATAGCCGGCTGGATGGCCATATCGTGCAGGGGCATGTGGACCAGACGGCGGTCTGCACTGATGTGAAGGCGGAGGATGGTAGCTGGTACTACACCTTTGAGTACGAGCAGAAGCCGGGTTCTATAACGGTGGAGAAGGGTTCGATAACGGTCAATGGGGTGAGCCTGACGGTGTGCAACTCGCAGAAGACGAGCTTCCAGGTGGCGATTATCCCCTATACGTACGAGCATACGAACTTCCACGCCTTCGAGAAGGGTACGACGGTGAACCTGGAGTTTGACATCATCGGGAAGTACATCGCCCGTCTGATGGAGGGCTACCAGAAGTAGGTAGTTGCTCCGTTTGGAGGTATAGCCATGGCTGGGCGGCGCGTTGCGTCGCCCAGTTTTTTTGTGGGGGGATTTCGTATCTTTGTGGTGGTGGTAAAACTTCAACAAGCTGTTGCAGTTTTGGGGGGTGGATAGTAATGGCTTAATTTATGGCGTGCTATGGAGAGCGAGGACAGGGCTAAGATGCCGTACTTTGTAGAGGGTGATATGGGCGTACTAGCGCATGGGGAGTACGTGGAGTGGCTTGTGGACGTGAAGGATCGCTTGCGGCAGTCGCAGGCCAAGGCGGCGTTGCGGGTGAATACCACGCTGCTGGAGTTCTACTGGTCGCTGGGAAGGGACATCGTGGTGCTCAAGGCGGAAACGGCGTGGGGGAATGGTGTGGTCAAGCAGCTGAGCCTGGATTTGAAGGCGGAGTTTCCCGATTTCAGGTGTATTTCAGTACGAACCATATGGAATGCAAAGAGATGGTATCTGTTTTATAATGAGTACTTTACAAAAGTGAAACAGCCTGTTTCACTTTTGGAGATGCCTGAGATTTTCGGGCAGGTGCCGTGGGGGCATCATATCCAGATATTCAGCAAGAGTGGCTCTGTGGAGGAAGCGCTGTTCTATGTGGAGCGGACTGTGGAGGGTGGTTGGAGCCGTCGGCAGCTGGTGGGGGAGATGGCCAGCGGGCTATACGGGCGGCAGGGGAAGGCGATCAGCAACTTCGCCGAGCGTCTACCGGGTGTGCAGGGGGAGCTGGCGCAGGAGCTGCTGAAGGACCCGTACAACTTCAGCTTTCTGACGCTGGAGGCGGGCTACCGGGAGAAGGAGCTAGAGGAGGGGCTGATGAATAACATAACGCGTTTCCTGCTGGAGCTGGGGAGGGGCTTCGCGTTCGTGGGGCGGCAGATGGAGCTGCGCATGCCGGGTGGGCAGACCTTTTCCCCGGACATGGTGTTCTACCACATCCGCTTGAAGGCCTACGTAATCGTGGAGCTGAAGGTTGAGGATTTCGCACCGGCGTTCGCAGGCCAGCTGAACTTCTACGTTTCGGCGGCTGATCACCTGCTGCGGGGGGAGGATGATAATGCGAGCATAGGCTTGCTGATCTGCCGTTCGAAGGATGAGACGGTCGTGCAGTGGTCGTTTGAGGGCATGGAGAAGCCGCTGGGGGTTTCTACGTACGAGCTGCAGGTGATGGTGGAGAGCTCTGTTCGGGAGCTGGAGGCGAGGGGGAGGGGGTAGGTGAAGGAGAAGGTGTAGAGGTAGTATATTTTCCTAAGTGCTTGGGGTATTGCGGGAAATATTCCTATATTTGCCGGGTAACAAATTTAATGGTATTCGTATGAAAAGAAAAGTACTTCTCTTGACGGTTCTCCTGTCGTTGCTTGGGCTGGTGGCGCAGGCGCGCTTTCACATTGGTATTCGGGGTGGTATTGGTGGTACTCGGCTGAAGGTGAAGAATGGCAATACGGATTTAAAGACCGACCACATATTCACCTGGGAGATAGGTGGTGCCTTCAACTATGCGTGGGCGCTGCCGGCTGGTCAGATAGAGCTGGAGGGGCGCTTGCAGTTTGAGCGGATAGGTGGTAAGTGGGTGTTTAATAATAATCAGGCGAGCAGTACGGTTTCCCTCTACTATTTTGATATCCCGGTGCTTGCGCTCTACCGCTATGATTTTACGAAGCAGGTTGGGGTTTATGTAGGTGCTGGCTTGCAGTTCAACTTCGGGATGGTGGGCTACGTTGAGGATGATGAGGTGGAGTGGGGGGACGATGCGCTCAAGCGTTTCATGATGGATGTGAAGTTTGAAGGGGGGATGCATTTCCTGAAGCACTACCGTGTGGGACTTTTCTACGATTTGGGCGTTACGGATATGTACGATGCGACCAACTACGATGGCTATAACCGTCGTTGGGGGGCGGCGTTTACCTACTACTTCTTCTAGCGCTTGGGCGGGGTAGGTACTCCGTATACGATGCATGCTAAGCCGTCGCTAGTCGACGGCTTTTTTGTAGCTTTGCGGGTAGTAAAAAACGGTAGGATATGGCACGATTGCTGGGGCTGGGGAATGCGCTTCTGGATATCATTACGCCGCTGGAGAGCGATGGCTTGCTGGGGGAGCTGGGGCTGGAGAAGGGGTCGAAGCAGTACATTGCTATCGATACGCTGGGGCGTGCCCTGGAGGCGGTTGCGGATTTGCAACCGCTGCGGGCAGTAGGGGGTAGCGCGGCGAATATAGTGCGGGGGGTTTCTCGTCTTGGCCTGGGGGCAGGGTTCGTGGGCAAGGTGGGGCGTGATGAGGCCGGGCGCATGATTCGGGATGAGATGATTGGTCTACGCATTAGCCCGATGCTGCATGATAGCGTGGCGAAGACGGGCTTTTCGCTGGCCTTCATCAGCCCGGATGGTACGAGGACGTTCGCGACCTTCCTGGGGGCGGCGGCGACGCTGAATGCGAATGATTTGAATGCGAACAACTTCTTGGGCTACGATATTCTGCACATCGAGGGCTACATCGTGCAGAATCGTTCGTTCTTGAGCAAGGTGCTGGCGCTGGCTCGGGAGAGTCGTCTGATGGTTTCGCTGGATTTGAGCAATGCGGATATTGTGGATAGGAACAGGGAGTTCCTACACAGGATTATTCCGCAGAATGTGGATATCCTCTTTACGAATAGCGAGAGTGCTCGGGCGTTTACGGGTAAGAGCGAGAAGCATGCGCTCTTTGAGCTGAGCAGCGGTGGGCGCACCGCGGTGATTCGCATGGGGCATCATGGGGCGATGGGGCGTCGTGGTGAGGAGTCCCTGCATGTTCCGTGCTTCAAGGCATCGGTGGTGGATGGGACTGGGGCGAGCGACCTTTTCGCTTCGGGTTGCCTGTACGGCATCCTCAACGAGTGGCCGCTCGCGAAGTCCCTAGAGCTGGGTAACTACGTGGCGCACGAGGTTATCCAGTCGCTGGGTACTCACCTGTCGGATGAGCGTTGGGCTGGTATACGGGCCAGGGTGTCGCAGATGGTGGGGTAGAGCTTCTGCTCCCATTCGTCCGCTGGTAGTAGGTACTGCCGGGCGGTGGGGGTACTCTTGGCGAGGAGGGGGGCGTCGGAACCATCCAGCAATTTCTGTAGCTCGGGAGTGCAGTGGCGTATGGTTAGCAGCTTGAGGCCGCCGGTGTGGCTCAGCTGGAAGTGCTGCTCAAGGGCCTGCATGGCTGCGGGTAGGTGGATGGGGTCGGAGTCTACGCATAGGGATAGGCTGACGGCCGAGTTGTTGATGAGCCTGGGGCGGATGCGGTAGGAGTGGAGGAGGGAGAATACGTCGCCAAGGCTCTCTTCGAGGGCGAAGGAGAGGTCGTGTGGCGTAATCGACAGGAGGGTAATATTATCCAGCACGGCGAGTAGCGGTGGGGTGGTGGTGTCTCCCTGTTCTGCCGGGCGGTGGTGTATAATGGTGCCGGGTAGGTCGGGGTCTACGAAGGAGCGTACGTGCATGGGTATTTCTGCGCAGAGGAGGGGCTTTATGGCCTTGGGGTGTATGATTTTGGCGCCGTTGTAGGACATTTCGATGGCCTCCTGGTAGTCTAGCTCTGCGAGTGGCTGGGCGGTGGGGAACATCTTGGGGTCTGCGCTCAGGAAGCCGGGTACGTCCTTCCATATGGTTACGTTCTTGGCCATGAGGAATGCGCCCAGGAGGGCGGCGCTATAGTCGGATCCTTCTCGCCCTAGGGTTGTGGTTTTGCCCTGGGCATTTGCGCCGATGAAGCCCTGGGTGATGTACATGCTGCGGGGGGCATCCTTGAGGGTGTCCTTTGCGAGCTGCTGGGAGAGGTGCCAGTCGACGGTGGCGGCGCGGTGGGCATCGTCCGTTCGGAATATGGTGCGTGCATCGACCCACTGGGCCTGCATGCCCTGCTGGGCGAGGTAGGTCTGCATGATGCGCGAGGAGAGCAACTCGCCGAAGGATACGACCATGTCGTAGATGGTGTCGTACTCCTCCTTCTGGGGTAGGTGGGTGAGGAGTAGCTCGAGGTTAGCGAGTAGGCTATGGGTTGTGGCCTTGGTCTCCTGGTCTTCGCCGAAGAGGGCGTTGACCATGTCGTGGTGGAAGGCTTTGATTCGCTCAAGAGCCTCTGATGTCTGGCCTGGTCGTTCCAGCGCATCTGCTAGTGCCTCCTCGAGGTTGTTGGTGGTTTTCCCCATGGCGCTCACGACGATGGTGAGTGCCTCTGGGGTATGCTGCGTTTGGATCAGCTGGGCTATGTGTTTAACCTTTTGCGGGGTGCTGATGGATGCCCCTCCAAATTTGAATACCTGCATTCTAGTTCTGTTGGTTTGTATTGTTGGTTTATGTTCTTCGGTGGTGGGTTGGCGGTGGCGTTTCTGCGTATACGTCTATGATGTCGCTAAGCGCGGTGGTGTACCTTCGGGATAGGTGTTCCTGCCTGATTTGCCCCTTGATGCCGTTTTCGCTCTGCGTGCCGAGGCGTAGGGCGTGATGCCCGAAGCGCTGGCCTATCTGGTTGATGGATGCCTGTAGGCGTGCGCGCTTCTCGCGGTCTACGGTGTCAAAGAGGGTGTGGGTGATGGTCCATGGGCTTAGCCGCTCTAGGGTTACTCCGATTTTCTTGTACTTCGCTCCGGGGCGTAGCATGTTTTTGAGTAGGTCGATGGCGAGGGGGTTCAGCTCGAGCGGGTCTGCTGTGGGTGTTTGCAGCGGGAGCATGCGGGTTTCGACATGCTGCGTTCCTCCTTGGTGGAAGCGGTTGGTGCTGAGGAATACGCCGATGGTGAGGGCCTGTAGGCGTTCGCTATGTAGCTTCCTGCAGCATTCCATGAGGAAGTGGGATAGGCAGCTTTCGAGGGTTTGCAGGTCGTCCGTTTCGTGCTCGAGGGAGCGGGATGCGGAGACGGAGCTACGTGGAGGGAAGGGGTTGAAGGGGATGGATGGTTGGCCCTGTAGCTCTCGCCAGGTGCGTAGGCCATTCACCCGTAGTAGGCTGTGGACCATGCCCTCGGGTAGGCCGACGAGGTTGGATGCTCGGCCTATGCCCATGCGTTCTAGCTTGGCGACGGAGCGTCGGCCAATGCCCCATACTTCGGATATGGGTGTTAGCTGGTTGGCGTGCTGCCATTTTGTGGGAGTATCCAGGAGGCATACCCCCTGGTGCCTGGGCGATTTCTTGGCGAAGTGGCTAGCGATTTTGGCGAGGGTCTTGGTGGGGGCGATGCCGATGCTCACGGGTATGCCAATAGCTTTGAGTATGCGTGCGCGGAGGCTGCGGGCGAAGTCCTCCATGGGGGTGTCGTCCGGTAGGGCAAGGAAGCATTCGTCGATGGAGTAGATTTCCTGGGCTATACCCTCTCGTGCGATGTACCTCATGACCCGGCGGGACATGTCGCGGTACAGCTCGAAGTTGGCCGAGTAGACCGCGATGCCGTGCTGCTCTATGGTTCGCTGGACTTTAAAGCGGGGGGCTCCCATCTCTACGCCTAGCGCCTTAACCTCGTTGCTGCGGGCAATAACGCAGCCGTCATTACCAGAGAGAACCAGGATGGGGCGCCCCTCGAGCGAAGGGTTGAATACCCGCTCGCAGCTGACGTAGAAATTATTGCAGTCGATGAGCGCTATCATCGGTTGTGGTCTTTTGGGGACTTGGCCGTTGTCATGCTTTAGGCTAGGGCAAATGTAGCGAAAAAGCGTGATGGTAGGGGTGTTGGCGTGGTCAAGATTTATGTTTTGCCTGCATGGTGGGGCATTATTGGTCTACTTCTTCATCCGCTCTAGCCCGTTTAGGAGGTAGGTATTTTTTCGGTATCCCCTGCCTTTCGTATTTAAATGT
>PDRH01000031.1 GCA_002748015.1 Bacteroidota bacterium
TCCACCTCCTTCCGCATGCTCGGCACATCCCATGAGGCTATAGTCTCGTACTCCTGCGCCAGCACGTAGGGGCCACCGAGGTACTCCAGCCTGCTCCGCTTAGTATATACCTTCTCCCGTAGGAGCTGCTGGAACCTGCGCTTCCAGTACTTGCGTTGTAGCTCATCGGGCCGTGCAATCAGGGCGCTGGTGAACAGGGCCTCCTGCTCGTCATTTAGCAGCTCGCTGGGTAGGGTTTCAGGCTCAGGGGCTTGCACAGCAATGGGTGCTGGAGGCGTTACTTCTATGAATCCCTTGGCCTTCTGCTTCTCTGCGAGCTGCTGGGCCAGCTTCTCCGCCTCGTCCTCCTCCTCATGCAGCCACATGCTCCGGCTGCGCCCCAATGCCCCCATATCTCCAGTGCGTAGGGCGCCCCATCCCGCATCGTACACCCTTAGCTCCCAGAACTTCCCCTTTTTCTCATTCTCCAGGTAGATTAGCATGCCTCCTCCTTTCCGCGCCACACCAGCTCCTCCTCCCACTCAATCTGGGCCTTCTCCCCGATGACCGCCCCCACGGCCCAAACCGCCCGCTCCCCGCCGATATGCTTCGTAGCGTAGCCATTCCCCTTGGCCTGCTCCAGCGCCTTCGCCGGGGTGTAGCCCTTCCCCGCCATCTTCAGCTCCAGCACTACCACCATCCGCTCGCCGATGACCTCAACGTCCGAAATGCCACCGGCGGCGATCTGCTCCACCCGCACATCCCCCTGCACCCCTATGAACACCAGGTGCACCGCATCCCGATACCGGCACTCCCGCAGCGCCCAGGCCTTCTCAGCATCGCCCTTCTCGTGGTCAAAGGGAAGGCTCGCCAGGAAGGCCTGCAGGCACGCCTCGAAGGCCTTGATATCCGTCCCGTTCAGCGCCCGCACCAGGTTCAGCTTCAGCCCGTGGTACGTACTCATCCGCACTATGCCCAGCGTCCGCGGCGCCAGGATCTCCATGATGCTCTCGCGCACCTCCAGGTTCGGGAAGTCCAGCAGGAAATCCCCCTCGTCCGTCATCCCCTTTATGCTCAGGTAGCCCGTCTGGTAGAGGAAGGGAATGGGGTCGCTATGCTCGAAGTTGAACCTCGACAGCTCCTTCTTGCGCGCCCTCAGCTGCCCATCCAGCTGCAGCACCCCTAGCGCATCGTAGCGGGGGATGAGCATGTCCGCGCTGCTGCTCGTCCCCGCCATGGACCAGTAGTCATCCAGCTGGCAGTCGCAGAGCGCATTGATCAGCCCGTAGGGGTTGTAGACATCCTCCTCCTTCTCCGAGAAGCGGTAGCCATCGTACTTGTGCTTGAGCTGCGCCATCATCTCCTCGGTGCTCACCCCCCTGACCGCCGCCATGTGCGCCAGCTGCTCCGGCAGGTACTCGTGTATCTCCGCCTCCGTAATCCCGCAGATGCTGCTGTAGTCCGGGTCAAAGCTGATGTCCACGATGTTATTGAACCCGCTGAATAGCCCCACGTGGCGTATCTGGCTCACCCCCGTAACCATCATGAAGCGCAGCGAGCCCTCCGCCGACTTCAGCGAGCGGTAGAAGCCCCGCATGTACTGCCGCACGCGCTCCATCCCCTCCACGTCCCCCGCAATCAGCGTATCGAGCAATGCGCTATCATACTCGTCAATGATAACGGCCACCTGGGCTTTAGCCACCCTTTCCAGCTCGCAAATAGCCGAGTACACATCGTACTTCTTCTCATTGGCCAGCCCCTCCAGACCGAAGCGCCGCATCGTATCATCAATACGAATACGCACCATCTGCTCCATCGCCTCAGGTGTTGGGGCCATTATCCCGCTGAAGTCGAACCGCAGCACCGGATGCTTCACCCATGCCTTCTCTCCCTTCCCCTCCTCCAGCGGGTAGAGCGCCAGCCCCTCGAACAGCTCGCGCCGTCCCTCCAGATAGCTCGCCACAGTATTCAGCAGCATGCTCTTCCCGAAGCGACGGGGACGGCTCAGGAAGACTATCTTCCGCTCATCTACCAGCTGCCAGACGAAGGCCGTCTTGTCCACGTAGTACATGCCCTCCGTACGGATGTTCTTGAAACTCGCCGTCGTCGTGGGGAACTTACCCTTCTTGACCTCCATACTATATCCTCCTATCGTTTAGCCCTTTTACCTTGTCGCAAAGATAGCGAAAATGGGCCTATAGGGTTCGGGCTAGCCCACCCATGCTTATTCCTTCGTAGGGGTTGAACGGATCAGAGTAGCATCCTACTCTGCCACCTTCCACACTACATGCTCATATCTATTCGTGAGGTCCCTATTCCGGTCGGGCAGGATGTCTATCACCTTGAACTGGAGGGGACTCTCCTGCATAGCACTAGCCACCCGCTGGGCATTGGAAAGTAGATGTTCAGCCTCAGCCTCGAACTCATCGAGCGTGTACGCAAGGGTGAGCACCTTCCCCCTCTTCAGCTCTACATGGAGGAGCAGTTGCCTATCGTAGCACTCATTCCAAAGCTCAAAGGTACGTGGATACCCGCTGGGGGAAAGCTGCTCCTCTATTGTAGATTTCGCCACCTCCCACCGTCGCTTCAGATCCTCCTGGTGCGCCTCCCAGGCATCCACGGCCTCGTTGTGGAAGTCAAGAAACCCCTCGATATAGGCGCGGAACCCCTCGAGCGTAGGATAGCTATTCCTAGCGCGCCATACCCCCACCTCGTAGTCGAAGGCCAGGGAGTGCCGTACTCTGATTAAGCCCCCCTCGTAGAAGTTCAAATCCCACTTCTTGCCCGGAATCCGGTATACCCGACCATCCCAGTCCCCGTCGGGCTCGAAGCCCGCAGCCTTGAGGAGCGCTTCCACAGCGGCGAAGTCCACTTCTGCCACGCCCTCCTGCTCGCCCTGCCAGAGCGTAGTTTTGGAGTAGGAATCGAACTGCGCCGTCATGAAGTCATCTACCACCGCCCAGCTACCATAGTGGTCGCGGGTATCCCTAAACTCATCCCAGCCCCAATCGAAGGGTTTCTTTCCCAGGGCCGTAATCCGGGGGACCTCCTCCGTCATGCGCTTGGCGACCTCTATGGTCGGCAGCAGCTTGTCGCTCCGCTTCATGAAGGTCTCATGCGGTAGGTTAACCTCGATGAAGCTTCCCTCCCGGTCCTCGTTCACCAGGACGCGCAGCGCGCTGCTCTTTGTCCCCTCCTTTATGCTATAGGTACGCCCCGTCCCCTTGAGAAGGTCGTCCACCACGGCGCTTATGCCTGCCGAGGCCACCGCCTTCATCTTCTCGCGCTTGGCAACGGCCGTGTCTGTCCCCTCGGGCGCCTCGGCCTCCACGTAGCCCTTCCGCATCTTGCTACGGATGAGCCGTTGGGCATCCTTCTCGGCCTTCTCCCCATCGGGGAAGTCCGTCGTCTTCAGCGTCCCGAGCGACCCGATTTTACCATAGCGTATGGTCTGGCGCATGCCGTTTACCTCTACCTCCCAGAACTTCGCGGAGGTTTCATCTTTCAACTCTAGATACATTTTCATAGGTACAAAGGTAGTCTTTTAAAATGATGTAACGATTTCGTAGCCGTACGCACGCAGGTGGGTCCAGGAGCGGCGAATGAACTATACCTGCTCCTCAGTAGCCCCCAGTGCCAGGTGTCCCCTGACGCTCCCGTGCGCATTCAACGGGTACTTCCCTATTTTAGGACATTTTACTATCTTTGCCATACGGCTTTGGGACTTTCAGGAATAGAACGCCTAAGCCCGCAAATCGTTTTACGCAAGCAGGGAGGAGTATACGTATGAGAACCCAGAAGGAAATACGCCAGATATACAGGCAGCAGATAGAACTCGCCATCGCCGGCATACGCAAGACCCGCTGGCTCATCATCGCCGCGACCACCTGCATATTCCTCTCCATCTTCCTGTTCATCAGCGCCATCGCCTTCGAGGGCTGGGTACCCTGGGTGCTGGTCATCGTAGCTGTCATCCTCTTCTTCCTGGCCAAGACCGCCCGCGAGGGCCTCTACGAAAGGCTGGAGCAGGAGTTTAAGGAGGACGTGGTCTGCGAGGTTGTGCGGGCCATCAACCCCGAGTTCCAGTTTTTGACCAACGACCGTGTCGAGCCAGATCTCTACCGCGCGGCCAAGCTCTTCCCCAGCACCTACGACCTCTATCTCGGCGACTACCTGGTGCTCGGCCAGATTGGTAGGATACCCTTCGCATTCTCCGATCTCTATACCGAGCTCAAGGGCGCCACCACCTACAGGGGGCTATTCTTCACCTCAAACTTCGGCCGAATCCAGGATGGCGACACCCTCGTAGTCCCTAAGGACTACTTCTCCACCCTCCAGAGCAGGTACGCCATGCAGCAGAGCGAGCTCAAGCCCATTAAGATGGATAGCCCCCAGTTCGATAGCGCCTTTTCCGTATACGGCACCAGCCCCGAGGCCGCCCAGAGCGCATTCACGCCCGCAATTACCGAGGCCATACTCGACATCCATACCCGCTTCGGCCGTCCCCTACGCCTGAGTCTCATTGGCTCCAACGTCTACTGCGCCATCCCCACCGAAAAGATGCTCTTCCAGCCCAACATCCGGGGTCTGAAATTCAGGGATGTAGAGGAGATGTTCGCCCTCTTCAACCTCCTGGAGTTCATCATCACCCAGCTCGACCAGAATACCGCCCTCTGGACGGAGGAGTAGCGGTTCTCTCATCCCATCACCCGCTCCCGCTTTCCCCTCCTACTCCTACCCCTTTATTGTTGCCCCCTCCATGCCTGCTCCCTTCACCGTTGCTTCCCTGGGCAACTTTCCCTCCGCTGGCAATACTCCGTCCTGTTGTCCCCCGCCCCTTCGGCACGTACAAGTAGGCGCTGGCCCACCGCGACTTCCCTTTCACCTCCACCGTGTAGTAGATATGCAGTGCCCCCTGTGTCGCCCATTTAGGAATGCTTACCCTCAGCTCCCCACCCCGCCTCGGCGCATCAAAACTCACGTGCAGCGTCCGCCCCTCCCTCGCCGAGTGCACCGCCATCCGTACCCGTTTAGCTCCCCGTGGTAGCCCATTGGGAAAGCCCACAAGCATCTCCCGCCCATTCCGCTTGACCTCCACGGGAAATTCTACTAGCGAGTTCCCCTCCGAAAGCTTAACATGCTCATAGTCAATCTTCCATCCATCCTTCCCCTTCCTCATTCCCGACTTCAGCAGTTCTCCCAGCGCCACGTGGTAGGCCCCCACCCTCCGTGATTCCCATCCCTTCCTGTTGGTCATCGTGGGTTTGAACCCCCGGGCTACCATTGGCTGCATTTGCGCCAGGAAGTGGCTCGCCACAGATAGCTTATTCCGGTTGGCCTGCTGCAGTTCGGTACGGGGATTACGGATTCTTTCCGCCCGGGCGCGGACGTATTTTTTGTCCTTAACTACGTATACAACGGGTTCGTGCTTGGGCCAGTACTTGGGGCGTGTGGGGGTGATTCTCGCCATGGTGGTGGTTTTTTGGGTGTATAGAGTTATACGCTCTTCCTGTGGAATGGTTGCATGGGTAGGTATTTTCTCCGCCTTGAATAGGCCGCCGCTCCGAATTTGCGCTAGGGAAAATTCGGAGCGGCTGCCTAGGGGGAGGGGGGATTAGGCTTGGGTGGGGGCTAGATTTTTTAGTAGGAAATGATAATTAGGCCCTTTTGCCGTTCAAATGAATTGATATACCCCTTCTCTTTTAGTAGTTGACAGAGCTCTTCGCCTTCCTTGGTGTATTGAATAACAGCGTATGCTCTACTACGTCCGATGTTGTTGTATGGCTTGGGGAGTAGGATCAGTAGCTGGTCAATCTGTTCATCTTGATAATTGTTCTGCTGGAGGAGGAGGTTAACCAGCTTGAGCTTTTGTTGATCCGGTAGCGTTGAGTGGATAAATAGCTTTTTTAAGGGTTCATCTGGTAATCCTAAGGGGCTATTCGCTGCTAGTATAAGCTCGATCACGGTATTACATACTTGCTCCTCTTCTAGATATTCTGGTGTGAGGTGTTGGATTAGCGTTTTTTTCTCGTCCGGATTTAGCGCTTTAGAGGTTAGTAGTATGGCTACTATTCTTTTGCTCTTTGCTGTTGGAAATGGCTCTATTAGCTTATTTCTGTAGTGTAGTAGGTAGTATTTGAGCAGGGTGCTATTACGTTCGCTCCAATAGGTGATGGCATCTGGGGATAGGGGGATTATGGAGTGGTCTATGAGGAGCTTGATGCGGTCTGGGGATAGCGTATGGGTATGCTCTGCGTCTTCTCGGTGGGCTGAAAATCTGGGGAGCAATTTCTCATATGTGTTGGAAAGTAGGGATTCGTTGAGCATGAAGGCGTGGAAGAGGTCGCTAAGGAGGTTTTTGGGGACATCTCGTCTAGCTAGGGTGTCGACACCATCCTCAATGAATTGCGTGAGCTGCTTGTGCGTGGACCCTGGACGGAACTCATGTAGGTAGTGGTGTACGCCTTCCCAGTTCGTGTGGATGAGGTCGCAGTCGAAGGCCAGGATCTCCGCTTGCCGTGTCTCTGCGTCTGGTAGCGTTAGCCCTTGCTCCTTTAGATTGCCATCAAGCTTATCAAGATGGAATTGTATCCTTTGGCGTTTGAGGTAGTCCCTGAAGGGGGCCTGATGCTCTTTGTCCTTAACGGCCATGTAAAGGAGCGTAAGGATGGTTGCCTCCGAGCTCTCCTTTGCGGTATTCTCCGTGAATACATTCGCTAGGCAGTGGGGTAGGTTGTCGTTGATGTATTTGCTGAGGGTTTTATCCCCGAGGCCGTAGATGAGCGTTAGGTTGAGGTTCTCTTCTTTGATGGGTTTCTGGGTTAGGTGGTTGGCGATGCGGAGTACATTTTGGGTGGTGAGCTTGTAGGTGCTATGCATTAGGGCTGTTTCCAGAAGTGGGGCGGTGGTGAAGGCTAGGGATTCGAACTTGTAGCGGTGCTTGTCCAGGAGTTCCATGAGCAGCTCCTCGGCATCGGGCCAGTCTAGGTCTGCTAGGAATTGGCAGTTCGCTTCTATCCATTGCTGGCTCTCGGGGGTGGAGTGTTCTAGCTCGGCGTAGCGTATCCAGATTTCTGTGAGGGTGTTCCGGTACTGCTCATCGTAGGAGGCTAGATCGTCCCATGTAGGGGCTTTGCTGCTAGCGAACAGCTTATCGAATGGGTATCCTAAGTTGGGCTTTTTGTAGGTCTTTTGCTTTCTCCAGTATTCGTAGTACTGGGCGATAAAGTCCCATGCTTTATGGTCAAGGATGTGATCTACTACTTTCTGCATGCGTTTGTCGGAGAGCTTGGTGGCGAGATGGTGTATCAACTCTATGTGTAGGCAGGCCTTGGTTCCGTATACCGTGTCTGGGATGTACTCGTAGCAGGCGGCGATGCTATCGACGGGGTGGTCGTAGGGGTGGCTTTTGCTAATCCGTAGTTCCTGTGTGAAGCGCCGATCGTTAGGGCTGATGTATACATCATAGCTAAGGGAGGTATAGATGTGGTGGTCTTCGTCTATGTATCCGCTGAGGATGAGGTATAGGGCTAGGGGTGGTAGTTGCAGCTCCATGAGTTCTTCACACTCATCCAGATCAATGCAGGCCATGAGCTGGCTAAGGGGAAGGGTTGCACCCTCCTCGGTGTCATTTTCCTCTTGGTATTGTTCGAGGAAGGTCTCGCGGAGCATGATGCATTCATATACGTCCCCCTTTGAGACCTGGAGGTCAAAGAATAGCATGGGGTAGTAGTTCTTTAATACGATCATCCCCAGGAGCTTCGGGTAGTCCAGCGTATTGCCGTTGGCCTCTAGAGTTTCCTTGTACTGGTAGAATTCGTTGGCGATATTCTGCAGGAGGCGCATGTCAATGATGTAGAAGCTCAGGTCCTTTATGCAGGGGTCAAGCTCATTGAGCCAGCTAACCTCCTCCTTATCAGCCCTTCGCTCTAGTTCTTTCTTGAGCATATCGCAGGAGTTGGAGGAGTTGATGACCGGGATGACGGTGGTGATGTAGTCGAAGAACTTGGTTCGTTTTTCCCCCTCCGGGAAGAGGTCGTCCCGGACGGCATAGATGAAGGTGACTTTCCTAGAGATCGTTTTGGAACGGTTGAGTAGCTGGTTTAGCTCGCGCAGCTTGACGAAAAGCTCGGGCGAATTGAAGCGGTCCAGGTCTTCGAAGATGATTACGTTGTAGCTAGTGGCCTGGAAGAAGTATATGATTTCATCGAGGTGTTGCATTAGGATCGATGATCGCTCCAGCTGCAGCTCTAGTCCCTGGAGGTGGAGGGTGCGGATTCGTACATTTCCAGTGCGCAGTATGACGTATTTTGCCGTGCGGCCTGCGATGTATACAAGGTAGAGGATTAGGTAGATTTGCGCAATGGTCGGTACGTTGGTGGTCAGTAGCTCTGCGAGCCAAGGTAGTGCGCCCGTCAGGGAGGGAAGGTTGAGGGAGAGGGCTATGAGGGAGAGGACGAATGCAAGGGTGCGTAGGTTAAGTTCGATTTTGGGTACGTGATGTATACGTGCTATCCGGGAGTTGGGTAGCCTTTTCTTAGTCTCCCGGTAGATTAGCTGCTGGAGTATCTGGGTTTCTATCCTTTGCCCGAGAGCATCTGGTTCTTTAGCATCATCCTCGTTGCTCGTTAGGTTTGCGAGCGAGATGGTGAGGTAGCAAAAGGCGGGGTAATCTTGTTGCAGGGTCTTGAGGATGGAGCTTTTCCCCGAGCCGTAGGGGCCGGTAAGGCCGATGTTCTTCACCTCGGGGTGGCCTAGCTGGCTGGCGATGTCCCTAATGGGTCTGTAGTTGGGTTTATCCTTCTCGATGCGGCAGGGGGCTAGATGGAATGCGTTCTGCTGGTCTTCGTTTGCGGTCTGTTTGCTCTGGGAAATGTAGCAACGAAGCCCCTGTATATACCCTCTTACCCTGCTTATATTCATGGTTTGTATTTTTGATTATATGCTTTATTTGTTGGCAAAGGTAGCGTTTTTCGGCTATACGTACCTTGCTGTTCTAGCTCAGCAATCCCCCCCCTTGCTCTTGTCCCTAGCTATGCTACCTTTGCCGGTAACATTAAGCATCAGCCCTTCTGAAAGAGAATACACCATGAGCATATACGTTGCCAAGATATACACCGTTCAGCACTACGGCTTCCGGCGGCTGGATGAGGAGAAGACCTTCATGTCCTACGAGGGTGCGCTGGCCTACCTGCGGGAGGAGTTCTTCGAGGAGGAGGACCCGGACGGGTGGGGGAGGGACTACTTCGCGGAGATCGCCGAGTACCGGCCGCAGGGGGAGGAGGTGCTGATCGTCACGACGAGGTATACGCTGCTGGGGGAGGTGTTCGCCACGCTCCGGAGCGATGAGGAGGAGGAGCGGCCTGGCGTTGGGGTGGATGAGGGCTATGTGCCGGCCTTCCGGGAGGGGGACCTCGTGAGGATAACGAGCCGGTGGGGTGTTAGCCTGATGCCTAACGATGGGCTAGTCGGGGTGGTTACCGGAGTGCCGAAGTCCTACGAGGATTGGCGGAGGACGGCGTCGGGGGCGTGGGATCCCGTGTACATGGTGGAGTGTATAGCCCCGACGGGCTACATGACGCAC
>PDRH01000032.1 GCA_002748015.1 Bacteroidota bacterium
CAGCGCGGCGCTCCCTTCCAGCACCGCTTGGCTTATGCTTCCCATTTGGCCGGATGCCTGATGCAGAGACACCACGAGCAGCTGAAGGCGGTCAGCTATGTCCTCCACCGCCTGCTATATCCTGCCAAACTCGACATCACAACGCGCAAGACCAATCTCATAATGTAAGCTCCCCTCAGCAATCGGACAGCGAAATAGAGGATACTCTTCGTCTGCCGTATCGCCCACCTATAAATCGTAAAACCATCGCCCCTAGTGCTATAACAAGTGTTATCTTTGAAGGCAAAAATTGAACCGTTAAGAGAAAGGATGGAGTAAACAGGAGCAGGAAAATAGCATACACAAAATGGGGGCTACCCTTGCGAGTAGCCCCCCCAGTAGGATTTCAGAGTGTACACCCTGAGCCTAACGCCTCTTCTGCCCAGGCTTCTGCTCCGGCTTCGTCCGTACACCCATCTCATAGGCCAATGGCGCCGAAACGAAAATCGAAGAATACGTACCAACGAGGACACCCACTGTAAGCGCGAATACGAAGCCACGGATACTGTCACCACCGAAAATAACCATCGGCAATAGTACAATCAGCGTGCTGAACGACGTGGCGAAGGTACGACTCAGCGTCGAATTGATAGCATCATCCATAATCTCGTCCATCCGGCGCTTTGGGTACAAACCCATGAACTCACGGATACGGTCGTAGATTACCACCGTGTCATTTATAGAGTAACCGATAATCGTCAGCACAGCCGCAATGAACGCCTGGTCGACCTCCATCGGGAAGGGCATTACCCCCCATAGCAGCGTATACACACCAATTATCATCAGCGTATCGTGCGCCAGCCCCAGTACCGCACCTGCCGAAAAACGCCAGTTACGGAAACGTATCAGGATGTAAAGGAAGATGGCAATCAGCGCAAAGAAGATGGCCACCACAGCCTCCCGGCGTATATCAAGGGCAATTGTCGGCCCAACCTTTGCGCTGCTCAGCTTGTTATCAGCTAGGAATGTAGACTGGCTCACTCCCTCCTTCAGCAACGGCTTCAGCCCGAGATAAACCAACGAGTCTACTTCAGCATCAATACCCGGATCATTATCATCTATCCGGTAGTTCGTGATTATCTTCACCTGATTCGACTCCCCGAAGAACTTCACCTGCGGCGCCTTACCAAGGGTCTTCTCCAGCAGACCGGCTACCTCCTCAGTCTGCACCGGACGGTCAAACTGCACCTCATACGTGCGACCACCCGCAAAGTCTATCCCCTCATCAAAACCGCGAGTAAACAGCGAGAATACTACAGCCAAGAGGAGCACGCCTGAGAAAATATAGGCTACCTTACGCTTGGCAATGAACTTATACTTCGTACCCTTCAGCAGATTCTTAGAGAAACCCGTCTCGAACTTCAGACTCCAATTGCGTTTCATGTACGCCAGCATAATCAGGCGTGTGATGAAAATGGCCGTGAACATCGATGTCAGGATACCGATAACCAGCGTAGTTGCGAAACCACGGATAGGCCCAGAGCCAAACACTGCAAGGATAATACCCGTGATAAGCGTGGTAACGTTACCATCGATAATGGCTGAGAGCGCATTCTTGAAACCGTCATCCACCGAGGTCGCAAGCCCCTTGCCCTTGGCAATCTCCTCACGTATACGCTCAAAAATCAGTACGTTGGCATCCACCGCCATACCCAGCGTCAGAATGATACCCGCTATACCCGGGAGCGTAAGCGTCGCCTGGAACGAAGCCAGCACACCCACGATGAAGAACAGGTTGCACACCAGCGCAATATTCGCTATAAGACCTGCGCTAAAGCTATAGTACAGGAGCATGAACAGCAGGATAATCACCAGGCTAATGGCAAACGAGGTTATCCCCGAATCTATAGCCTGCTGCCCCAGCGACGGGCCGACTATTTCCTCCTGGATGATACGCGCCGGGGCTGGTAGCTTACCCGACTGCAACACGTTCACCAGGTCCTTCGCCTCCTTGATGGTAAAACCACCAGTAATCGACGAACGCCCACCCTTAATCTCGCTCTGTACCGTCGGGAAGGAATACACGAAATCGTCGAGTACGATGGCAATCGAACGCTTCAGGTTATCGGCCGTCATCCGAGCCCAAACCTTAGCCCCCTCCGGATTCATCCACATGGACACCTCCGCCTCGCCACGCTGATCGCCAAACTCCGTCCGCGCACCTGCAATGGCCGAACCATCCAGCAACGGTTGCCCATCACGACTATTCACCCGAATAGCCACCAGCTGGAAGATGCTTTGGCTCTTGTCCCACGATACCGGCTTAATCGTCCACATTAGGCGTAGCGAACGGGGCAGCAAACCCGCCACGCGCTCATCATGCAGCATAGCATTAATCCTCACCGTATCACGGTAGTGCGCCATACCCACCACAGGGCCGGGGAACAGCTGTCCATCCTGCGTAACGCTCGGCGTGAGATAGGCAAACAGCGGGTTCTGGCGGGCAAATTCCTCCTTGTTGAAGGACGTGCTATCCTGCTCGCCACCCACCTCATTGAGCAACTCCTCAGTTTCCTCCTTAGCTAGGCTATCTGCGCTAGCCACCTCGGCCATCAGGTCGTTAGCCTTGTCCACGCTATCAATCGCCTTCACCATCGGGCTCTTCTCGGCATCTCCCACCTCACTAGCATCAGGCGCCTGCACCTCATCCGGATTTGGGCTATTTGCACTACCCTTCTCCCCCTCGACTGTCTGAACCTCACGCAGCGCAGCATTAACCTGCATCAGCATCGGATACACTTCCTGGTTCTCGTAGGTCTCCCAGAAGGCCAGACTCGCCGTCCCCTGCAGCAACTTACGCACACGCTCCGGATCCTTCACCCCAGGTAGCTCCACCAGAATACGACCAGAGCGCTCCAAGCGCTGAACCACCGGCTGCGCCACCCCGAAGCGGTCAATACGATTACGGATGACTATCTCCGAATTGCTAATCGCCCCCTCTGCCTCCTCGCGCAGCACTGCGATTACCTCCTCGTTCGTTGCGTTAAAGGGTACCTTATCGCGTAGCTCCACAGTAGAGAAAACGGCCGCCAGCTTCCCCTGGGGTGCTACCTCCTGATAGGCCCGCTGGAAACGGCTCACAAAGTCCTCGCTCGGCGCCATCTTGGCCGCCTTCTGCATCGCCTCCAGGAACTGCGGATCTGTGCTATGGTTAGACAGCGCCATCAGCACGTCGTACACAGACACCTCCAGCATCACATTCATCCCCCCCTTCAGGTCCAGACCCAAGTTGATCTCCCGCTCCTTACAATCCTGGTAGGTATACTTCCGAATCCACGCAAAGTTATACACCACATCATTGGCCACAGAATCCAGGTAGAACTTCTCGGCCTTCCTGAACGCCTTCTCGTAGCCCAGCGCATCGCTGGCGCCATCCACCGCCTGCTCCGCGCGCTTGGCGGCAAAATCCTCTGCCTGCCCCTCCACCCGGGCGCTAAAAAAGGTGAAGGAAAGTTGAAACAGGCAGACCAACGCCAACGCTATGGCGAAAATCCTAACAGCTCCTTTATTCTGCATCGTTCTCCTACTCTATACTATTATTCTGCGCATACACGCTCATTCCACACAAAAATCAGCGCAAATATAGACCATTTTTCCATTTTATTCGCATTCCAAACGCAATGAAAGCCCATTTAGGCATACTCAATGTAGAATCATCCCCAACAATGCAGACCAATTCGGCAGAATATACTACCTTAGCCGTGATATTGCGCTTGCAAAACACCTAAAACAGATATTGATGAGCGAAGAAATCAAAAAGCTACAACCAGCCGAAGTCTGGGAGAACTTCTATGCCCTCACCCAAATCCCCCGCCCCTCCAAGCACGAGCAGCAGGGAATAGAGTTCCTAGAGAAATTCGGGAAGGACCACGGGCTAGAAACCATCATTGAACCCGTCGGCAACGTCATCATACGAAAGCCAGCCACCCCCGGCATGGAGGACCGCATGGGCATCGTCCTGCAGGCCCACATCGACATGGTCCCCCAGAAGAATAGCGATACCCAGCACGACTTCGAGAAAGACCCCATCGACGCCTACATCGACGGCGAATGGGTCAAGGCCCGCGGCACCACCCTCGGCGCAGACAACGGCATCGGCCTAGCCGCCGCCATGGGTGTTCTGGCCTCCAAGACCCTCAAGCACGGGCCCATTGAAGCCCTCTTCACCGTCGACGAGGAGACCGGCATGACCGGCGCATTCGGCCTACAACCCGACTCCCTCAAGGGCGACATTCTCCTCAACCTCGACTCCGAGGACGAAGGGGAGCTATACGTTGGCTGCGCCGGCGGACTCGATGCCACCATCGCCCTACCCTACCAACGCAACGAGGATGCAGCGAGCCGCGATGCCATTCGCCTGGAGATAAAGGGCCTACTCGGCGGGCACAGCGGCGTAGACATCGCCCTCTACCGCGCCAACTCCATCAAGCTCATGGTTCGCCTCCTCAAGCACCTTGAGCACCTCGACCCGCGCATCGTACAGATTGAGGGTGGCAACCTACGCAACGCCATCCCCCGCGAAGCCTTCGCCACCCTCGCCCTACCCGCAGAAAAGGCAGATGAGTTCATTGCCAAGGTCAAAGAGTACGAAAAGACCATACAGGCCGAGTACGCCCTCGCCGACAAGGGCATCACCATCACCGCCATCAAGGCCGACAAGGAGGCAAAAATGCTCGATGCCCAATCCCACCAGAACATCGTAGGCAGCCTACTCGCATGCCCCAACGGCGTGGTACGCATGAGCGAGGCCATGCACGGACTCGTAGAGACCTCCACCAACCTCGCCTCCATCAACGATGAGGGCGACCACTACAGCATCCTCTGCTTGCTACGCTCTAGCGTCGACAGCGCCAAGTTCGCCCTCGCCGAGGAGATGGACGCCATCTTCAGCCTGGCCGGTGGCAAGGCTGAATTCAGCGGCGCATACCCCGGATGGAACCCCAAGATGGATGCCCCCATCCTCAAAACCATGCAGAACACCTACGAAAGGGAGTACGGTCGCGTACCCAAGACCATGGCCATACACGCCGGCCTGGAGTGCGGCCTCATCGGCGGGGTATACCCCAAGATGGACATGATATCCTTCGGCCCCACCATCCGCTCTCCCCACAGCCCAGACGAGCGCGTCAAGATTGACACCGTCGCCATGTTCTGGGACTTCCTTGTCAAGGTGCTCGCAGATGCACCGAAGAAATAGCTATTTACCGGGGGGCGGCAAGCCCCCCTTTTTTTGCCCATATAGTTACGAACACCAAAACAGCGAGAGCATGAGCCACGACATTACCCAGCTAGAGCCCCATTCCCTCTGGGAGCATTTCTATACCCTCAGCCAGATTCCACGCCCCTCCAAGCACGAGCAACAGGTAACCGAGCACCTCCGCAACCTCGGCCAGCGCCTAGGCTTTGAAACCGTCGTCGAACCCATCGGCAACGTCATCATACGGAAACCCGCAACCCCTGGCATGGAGAAGCGCAAGGGCATCATCCTCCAGGCTCACACCGACATGGTCCCCCAGAAGAACGCCGACACCCAGCACGATTTCCTCACCGACCCCATAGACACCTACCATGAGGACGGATGGGTCAAAGCCCGCGGCACCACCCTCGGCGCGGACAACGGCATCGGCGTCGCCGCCATGATGGCAGTACTCACCGCCCGCGACCTCAAGCACGGCCCCCTTGAGATGCTCTTTACCGTCGATGAGGAAACCGAGAACATGGCAGGCGCCTCCAACCTTAGCCCGGATGTCCTGCTGGGCGACATCCTCATCAACCTCGACGGCGAACGAGGTGGACGAGTATGCATAGGCTGCTCGGGCGGGCGAGTCGCCACCGTCGACATCCCCTGCACCAACGAGCAACTCGGCGTAGAAAACCCACGCAAGGCATTCAGCATCACCATCAAGGGCCTACTCGGAGGGCACAGCGCTGGAGACATAAACCGCGGGCGTGGCAACGCCATACGATTCATGATGCGCCTGCTCAAACACCTGCAGGAATTCGACCCCCGCATTGCAACCCTCAATGCCGGTACAGTCGACAACGCCATACCCCGCGAGTGCTTCGCCACTGTCGTCCTACCCCTCGAGAAGGCCAGCGGATTCATCACCGCCGTCGCCCAGTTCGAGCAGGTTGTCAAGGAGGAATACACCACGGCCGAACCCGCTATCAGCATCAGCGCCGAAGAGGTCGATAAGCCCAAAGAGATGCTCACCCACCAGAGCCAGCAACGGCTCATCGGCAGCGTGCTGAGCTGCCCCAACGGCATCATCCGCATGAACGACAAGCTCCCCGGGCACGTGGAAACCTCCAACAACGTGGCCGCCATACACCCCAACGAAAACGGCTACCAGCTACTCTGCCTCATGCGGAGCAACCACGCCTCTGCCATGCAGGCCGTGAGCGAGGAGATGCAGGCCCTCTTCAGCCTGGTGGACGCGCAATGCCGCTTCTTCGGCGACTTCCCCGCCTGGACACCCAACATCAACTCGCCCATCCTGGCCAGCATGAAGCGCGTCTACCGCCTAGCCTACGGAAAGGAACCCGACATCTTCGCCACCCACGGAGGCTTGGAGTGTGGCACCATCGCCATGCACTACCCCAAGCTCGACATCATCGCCATGGGGCCCACCATCCTCTACCCACACAGCCCAGACGAATGCGTCAACGTCAAGAGCGTTCAGCACTTCTGGGACTTCCTCACCCGCGTGCTCGAAAACGTAGACAGCAAATAGAGCGAACTAATCGAAACCCTAGCTCCACCCACCGGCTAGGGCTTCGCATAGGCAGCCGCTCCGAATTTGCGCTAGCGCAAATTCGGAGCGGCTGCCTACCCAAGAGGAAGATAAGTACTATGTAGAGGAGGGATTAGAGTACGCTTGGGCATTGGGGCAACTATGCGGTGAGAGGTCAGGCACAGCTTCCCCCAAGGGTCTACCCTGGGAAACGAAAAAACAACAGGTAGCCATCCACTCCGCGCAATCCACACCGTACTGACTCCGCGCAAACGGGGAGAAAAGCTACAAATCAGGCTAGCAAAGTGGATACGAAGGAGCCAGACCGATACTAGACGGTTGCAAGGGGGAGGGATTCGCAATGGTCCAGCGGCTACAGCTTCGTAGCACGGTAGCCGTAGCGTATCGACTAGATGGCACATTTTGGCTCAGTACAGACTAACCGATGCTGGAGGAGAAATGCTAACAGAACGGGGAAATAAGGCTGAGACCTGGAGACCGAGCGATGGAGAAGTCGCGCCCTCGAAGGGGTCAGGCTAGGGCAAAAGAAGAGGGGTTGCGCATAGCGCAACCCCTCGCAAAGTATGCCATGTAGGCTATTGACCTAGAATAGGGCTTCCAGCTTCTGGATAAGCTCATCCTTAGGTACTACGCCCACCTGCTTGTCCACCGGTTCGCCCCCCCTAAGGAAGAGCACGGTGGGGATATTCATTACGCGGTATTTCTGAGCGAGGGTGGGATTATTGTCAACGTTCACCTTGCCCACAATGGCGCGTCCCTCGAATTCCTTGGCAATTTCCTCGACTACCGGTCCGAGCATGCGGCAAGGGCCACACCACTCTGCCCAGAAGTCCACCATTACAGGCTTATCCGCCTGCATTACCAATTCGTCAAAATTCGCATCCGTGATTTCCAATGCCATCTCTTTGTCCTTTCTCTTAGTTCAAAGCTAGTGGATTTCCACCATCTGGGTGAAATCCTCTTCCGTTTCGTTCTCGTCATCTAGAACGATTTCATCCTGTTTTTGTTCTACGAGCTTTCCATTAATACGGTATTTGAGCCCGAGATCGGTCAGGTTCTCTAGGGTTTCTACGCCGACCGTGATGCCAGAGAGGCCAGTGCGTAGGCGGGTGGTACGGCCGTTGACTGGGTCATCTAGCTCAAAGGATAGCTCGGTATGCCCACCGGTTTCGGTAAGCAGGGCGGTGAGGTCTCGCACGAGTTGCTGCTCTACGGTCTTGGGGTCGAGGAGGATTTCGAGGTTATGCACCGCCTTCCCCTTGAAGTCGTCCATCCGCTTCATGCCTTCTATATTGACGTTGGGGCCGAAGGCGGCGTTCTGGGATGCACGGACGCTGACGGTAAGAAGTAGAACATCGCCCACGATGGGTAGCCTTGGAGCGGGTTCGTTGCGCCGCTCGAAGATGCGGAAGGTGTAGGCACCGTGGTAGTCCTCCAGCTCGAGAGTCCAAAACTTGGCACCGCGCTTAGATGTAAGCTCCTTGACCGCGCGCACGATACCTCCGACGGTGAATTTTTGATCGACCAGGAGGGCGAGGTTTCCGTTGAGCTCGCCGAGATGGCGGTCGGTGAGATAGCGCATTTCCATCTCGTGCTCGTCGAGGGGATGACCGCTGAGGTAGAGACCGTTCAGCTCTCGCTCCTTGTCGAGGAGTCCGAGGTTTAGCTCGGGCTCACCTATTTCGGGAGCGGTGGGGAACTGGGCCATCTCGCTCTTGCTTTCCTCCCCGAAGAGGGAGCTTCCGTAGTCGGCCTTGCTGTTGTGGTAGGCCTGGGAGAACTGCATGAGGGCCTCCATATAGGTGTTATCCTCGGTGCCGTCCATGGACTTGAGGAAGACGGTGCGGTTGCCCTTGGGGGCGAGGCTGTCGAGTGCGCCGCTGTACACGAGTAGCTCGAAGTGCTTACGTGAGAGAACACTGAAAGGTACGCGGGCTATGAGGTCGTTGATATCCTTGAAGGGGCCACCACGCTCTCGCTCTCTTACCAGCTCGGCCATGGCTTCACGACCCATCCCCTTAATGGCGGCGAGGCTATAGCGGATATTGCCATTGGGTAGCACCTTGAAGCTGACGTCGGACTCGTTGACATCGGGCAGGAGAAGCTGTATCCCCATACGCTTGCACTCCTTGGTACAGATGATGAGATCCTTGGCGTTGGACTCGTTGATCTGGAGGTTGGCGGCCATATACTCGGAGGGATAGTGGCATTTGAGGTAGCCGGTCTGGTAGGCAACGTAGGCATAGCAGACGGAGTGGGACTTGTTGAAAGCATAGGAGGCGAACTTAACCCACTCACCCCATATCTTCTTGGCGACCTTGAGGTCGTGCCCATTCTTCTGGCAGCCCTGGTAGAAGATCTCCTCGAGCTTCTCCATCTCCTTGATCTTCTTCTTCCCCATGGCCTTACGGAGGGAGTCGGACTGGCCTCGGGTGAAGCCACCGAGATGCCGCGACTGGAGCATGACCTGCTCCTGGTAGACGGTGATGCCGTAGGTATCCTTGAGATCCTCCTCTTGGGCGGGGAGATCGTAGATGATTGGCGACCGTCCAAACTTCCGGTTGATATACTCCGGTATGTTCTCCATAGGGCCCGGGCGGTAGAGGGCGTTCATGGCAACGAGGTCCTCGAAGCGGTCCGGCTTGAGCTGGATGAGATACTTCTGCATACCCTTGCTCTCGAACTGGAATATAGCAACGGTTTCACCACG